>CAYGCI010000008.1:0-19281 GCA_964348355.1 uncultured Nitrosopumilaceae archaeon
GCCCCGAGGAGCTTGCAGAGACCTCGGTGATGGGGTTTGATCCCAAAGTAATGCTGAGTGGATACTCTGACAGGGTTGAGATCATCCGCAAGGACGGGGGCGCAGAGACAATACCCACAGACGATCCGCTCTCGGAGCTAAAAAAACTGCTGGGAAGCAACGACGATCAGTCGTACCGGTACCTTGGAGGGGCGGTGGGGGTGGTAAACTATGACTCGGCAAGGCTGGTAGAGGACATTCCAAACCGGCATGGCTACCCAGAGCCCCTGATGGAGTTTGGAGTATATGACGACGGGATCCTTTATGACAACATACGCAAAAGGCTGTTTTATTTTTACTATGGGGAGAACCGCTTTGAGCAGTTCGGAATTTCGGAGGCAGGATTTGGGGATTTTACCTCAACTGAGATCAGGCCGAACATGGGCGAGCCCGAGTTTTCAGACATCGTACGAAAGGCAAAGCGGTACATTCATGACGGGGACGTCTTTCAGGTCGTACTGTCCCGCAAATTCCAATTCAAGGCAGGCGGAGACAGGCTGACACTGTACAGGACGCTGCGGGACCTGAATCCCTCGCCATACATGTACCACCTAAGGCACGGGGACAGGACGATAATCGGGGCGTCCCCTGAAATGCTTGTTCGGATCACGCAGGACAGGGTGGAGACATTCCCAATTGCGGGGACGAGAAAAACCACGGGTGATGAGAAAGCAGACCGGGAGCTGGCAGAGGAGCTGCTGCATGACGAAAAGGAGCTGGCAGAGCACACCATGCTGGTGGATCTGGGAAGAAACGACATAGGCAGGGTGTGCAGGTACGGCACCGTGCATACAGAGGAGCTGATGCAGATCAAGCGGTTCAGCCACGTTCAGCACATGGTCACGCATGTCGTAGGTACGCTTGACTCCCAAAACGACATGTTTGACGCATTCAAGGCGGTGTTTCCCGCGGGGACGGTCTCCGGAGCGCCCAAGGTCAGGGCCATGGAGGTAATCGACGAGCTAGAGCCGGGGCCGCGGGGGGCCTATGCGGGGGCAGTCGGGTATTTTTCATTCAACGGATGCTGCGACTTTGCAATTGCAATCCGGAGCATATTCATCGAGGGCCCGGACGGATACGTCCAGTCAGGTGCGGGAATAGTGTCGGACTCTGTTCCCGAATGCGAGTTCAGGGAGACAGAGCACAAGGCGGGGGCCATGATCCAGGCAATCAGGGAGGCATCGTCATGAGGTTCCTGATCATTGACAATTATGACTCGTTTGTATACAACATAGCGCAGTATCTGGGGGAGCTTGGAGTGGAAAGCGACGTCGTCAGAAACGACAAGACGACGCTGGAGGACATCAAGTCGGGGGACTATGATGCGATAGTCATCTCCCCGGGTCCGGGAACCCCCGAGGACAGGAGGTACTTTGGCGTCTGCGGCGACGTGATAAGGGAGATGGGGCCCTCAAAACCCATACTGGGCGTATGCCTGGGACACCAGGGCATCATCCATGCGTTTGGAGGCAGGGTGACAAACGCAGGTTGCGTGAGGCACGGAAAGACCAGCCCCGTGGAGCACAAGGGCGCCGGGCTGTTCCGGGGGGTCAAGAACCCGTTCAGGGCAACCAGGTACCACTCCCTGGTGGGCGACAGGACGGTAATTCCGGACATCTTGGAGGTCACCGCCACTGCATCAGACGACGGGGAGGTGATGGCCGTCCGGCACAGGAGATACCTGATTGAGGGGGTCCAGTTTCATCCAGAGTCGATAATGACCGAGGAGGGAAGGAAGATTCTTTCAAACTTTGTAGAGCAGGTGAGGGGGCAGTGATTGCAGGGCTGATCTCACGACTCCGGGATGGGGCTGATCTGACCCACGGGCAGATGAGCTCGGCCATGGCAGAGATGCTGTCCGGAAGCACGTCCGAGCAGCAAAGCATTGACTTTCTGGGCGCGCTGGCCGAAAAGGGGGAGACCGATGACGAGCTGCTGGGAATGCTCGATAAAATGCAAGAGTTCTCGTTGAGGGTAGAGCCCGGGGATCGGGGGACGCCGATTGACATGTGCGGGACAGGCGGGGACGGGCTTTATACATTCAACGTGTCTACGGCGGCCTCCTTCGTGGTTGCCGCCGCGGGCGGAACCGTCGCAAAGCACGGGAACCGTTCCAGCTCTGGCGCCTCAGGCAGTGCGGACGTTTTTGAGTACTTTGGGTATGACCTGGATCAGGGGCCGCCACAAGTCGCAGACATCCTGGACAGGCACGGAATATGCTTTATGTTTGCGCAAAAATTCCACCCAGCGATGAGGCACGTGTCATCGGCAAGAAAAAAGCTCGGCAGGAGAACCGCGTTTAACCTGCTCGGGCCGCTGTCCAATCCCGCACGGGTGAAAAACCAGCTGGTCGGGGTGTCATCTGCAGACCTCCTGTGCAGGCTTCCCCTGCTGCTAAAGCAGGGGGGGGCGCAAAGCGTCATTGCTGTCAGATCAGATGACGGGATGGACGAGTTCTCAACCAGCGCCGTCAACAGGATTGCGACGCTGCAAAACGGCAGGGTGCTGACGAGCTCAGTCGATCCGGAGGCCGTGGGACTGCACAAGTCGTCCCTGAGGGACATCCAGATCGAGACAAGACGGCAGGCCATAGAGTCCTTCGTGGGGGTGCTGGACAACACGGCAAACCGGGCAATGACTGAGACGACTGCGCTCAACGCGGCAGGGGGGCTGATTGTCGCAGGCATCGCCGACGGCTTTGGGGAGGCAGTCGAGACTGCGCTGTCTGCCATCAGGGACGGCAAAGCATTCAAAACCTTGGAGGGCTTTGTACAGGACACGGGAGACATTGCAAGATTGAGGGAGATGACAGATGGCTGAGGGCATGCTAGAAAAACTGGTAAACAACTCACGGGCGGCCATAGACGACGGCACCTACGAGGTTGGCGCAGGCAGGAAAAAGTCCAGCCGCGATCTGCTGCACACAATCAGGACAAACCCGCACGCCACGCTGATAACGGAGATAAAATTCTCATCCCCGTCACTTGGCAGGATACGCGCGGCCTCGGATCCGGCAGGCATCGCAGGCAGGATGGTCATGGGTGGCGCAAAGGCGCTGTCGGTCCTCACGCAGCCATACCTGTTCAACGGCTCGCCGGAATGCTTTCTCAAAGTAAGGGATGCGGTGGACGTCCCGCTGCTGATGAAGGACATTACAGTAGACAAGGTTCAGATTGATGCGGGGCGCAAAATCGGGGCAGACTATATCCTCCTGATACAGTCACTGTTTGACAGGGGTCATCTCAAGGAGGTTGACGAGTTTGTGGGGTACGGGCACAGGAGGGGGCTCGGGGTCCTGCTCGAGGTCCATACAGGGCAGGAGCTGGAGAATGCGCTAAAAACCGAGGCGGACCTGATCGGGATAAACAACCGGGATCTTGACACCCTGGAGGTGGATCCTGGAACCACCGGGCGCGTCCTTTCGGGGTCCGACAAGTCCAGGCCCGTCTTGTCGGAGAGCGGGATCAATACGCCGCAGGACATCCGGTACCTCAAAGGATGTGGGGCCGATGCCTTCCTGGTGGGCTCAAGCGTAATGAAAAGCGACAACATCGAAGAGCATGTGAAGAGGCTGGCGAATGCGTATTGAGGTATCCTAAAGACGGAAGGTTCGGGGAGTTCGGGGGAAGGTACATCCCGGAGACGCTGGTTCCCGCAATCGAGGAGCTGGAGGAGAACTATCTGAGGATCAGGGGCGACGAGAAATTCAGGCGGGAGCTGGATTACTGCCTGCGGGAGTACGCGGGGCGGCCCACCCCCCTATACTATGCAAGGAACCTATCAGAGCAGCTGGGGGGCGCCAGGATCTACCTCAAAAGGGAGGACCTGCTTCACGGGGGGGCGCACAAGATCAACAACACCCTGGGCCAGGCGCTGCTGGCCAGGAAAATGGGCAAAAAGCGCATCATTGCAGAGACAGGTGCGGGGCAGCACGGGGTGGCCACCGCAATGGCATGTGCGGCACTCGGCATGAAGGCGGAGGTATACATGGGCTACAAGGACACCGTACGGCAGAAGCTCAACGTCTTCAGGATGAACCTGCTGGGAGCGGGGGTTCATCCGGTAAGATCAGGCTCCCAGACCCTGAAGGACGCAATCAACGAGGCCATAAGGGACTGGATTACAAACGTCGAGTCGACATACTATCTGCTGGGCTCCGCGGTGGGCCCGCACCCGTATCCCGTGATGGTCAGGGACTTTCAAAGCGTCATAGGGAGGGAGATAAGGTCGCAGATGAGGGCCATATCCGGCAAGCCCCCAGACACGGTAATTGCGTGCGTGGGGGGAGGATCAAACGCAATCGGTACGTTTTATCCGCTTGCAGGCACGGATGCCCAGATCATAGGGGTGGAGGCCGCAGGCCGTGGACTGAAGAGCGGCCACCACTCTGCAACGCTGTCTGCCGGAAGCAAGGGGGTCCTTCACGGGATGATGACGTATCTGCTGCAGGATGGGGAGGGGCAGATCAAGGAGACGCATAGCATCTCGGCCGGCCTTGACTATCCCGGGGTCGGGCCCGAGCACGCATACCTCAAGGACGCCGGGCGGGTCAGGTATCGCAGTGCCACAGACGGGGAGGTCGTGGGCGCGTTTTTGAGGATGGCGCGGACCGAGGGAATCATACCGGCCCTAGAGTCGTCGCATGCGATTGCCGAGGCGATCAAGGTGGCCAGGAGGGGAAAAAGATCCGAGTCGGTGGTAGTCACGCTGTCGGGAAGGGGCGACAAAGACGTGGAGGTCGTACAGGAGTACATGAGAGGGAATGTCAAGAATTAGCAGCAAGTTCGGGGAGCTGTCTGCCAGCAACGAGGCGGCGCTGATCCCCTACATCATGGCGGGGTACCCTGATGAAAAGACCGCGGCCCTGGCCATAAACGGCCTCATCAGGGGAGGGGCAGACATCATAGAGCTGGGATTTCCGTTCTCAGACCCGCTGGCAGACGGCCCGGTGATTCAAAACGCGGGCACCGCATCGCTGGAGGGCGGGATGAGGGTCAAGAAATTCCTCAAGACCGTGAAAAAAACAAGAGCGCAGACGGACATTCCGCTGATCCTGATGACGTACACCAACATCGTACACCGCAGGGGATACTCGAGGTTCGTCAGGGAGGCAACGGGGGCCGGAATCGACGGGTTTATTCTGCCAGACATGTCGGTGGAGGAGGCAGGGGAGTACCTAAAGGCCGCAGGGGGCCGGGCAGACACGATCTTCCTGGCATCCCCCAACACGAGCAGGGCAAGGATCCGGAGGATTGCGGGTGCCTCGTCGGGGTTTTTGTACCTTGTGGCGGTATACGGCACAACGGGCATCAAGACCGGGGTAAAAGACTATACCATCAGGGCGATCAGGGACGCCAAGAAGGTCACGGGCGGCAGGATTCCGGTAGGGGTGGGCTTTGGGGTCTCGACGCCGCGGGACGTCAGGAGGTACGTCTCGGCGGGGGCCGACGCCGTAATCGTAGGCAGCGCCCTTTTGAGGCTGATTGAGAGGACACCGCGGGCAAGAGTCGAGTCGGAGGTCGCCGCATTTACAAGGGCCATGAAAAGGGAGACCCGGAGATGAGCGGCGGCACGCAGAACCTGGCAGACGGCATGATCAAGGAGGCCCCCGCCGGCAACAGATTGGGCGCCGGAAGCTGTTCCTGATCTCAGGCACGAGTCTGCCCCGGGGTGGTCTTTGAGGTAGAAAAACCCACGCCTGAACTTCGAGTCCGAGCTGCTGCCTTTACAGATATGGCCCGACTCGTGACGGCACAGACTACATGCAGATCTGCAGGCAGTCTCATCTGAATTGTTTCGATCCCCGGATAATTTGATGCGGCACCTCTGGGAAGGCTGATCAAGACAAAACATACAAAAGCCAGACAGTCGTTTCCCATATGTGCAGACAAAGATTATTTTCGTGACAGGTGGCGTCATGTCCGGCCTCGGAAAGGGCGTCACGGCCTCCTCGATTGCCAAGCTGCTGCAGCTGTCAAACCAGAAGGTATCGTGCATCAAGATTGATCCGTACCTGAACTACGATGCGGGAACCATGAACCCCGTTGCCCACGGGGAGGTCTTTGTGACAGAGGACGGGGGGGAGTGCGACATGGATATAGGCAACTATGAAAGGTTCCTGAACCGGGACATCCCAAAGTCCCACAACATAACGACTGCGCAGGTATACTCTAGCGTGATAGAGGCAGAAAGAAGGGGCGAGTACCTAGGGGCCTGCGTTCAGATCATCCCGCACGTGACCGACGAGATCAAGCGGCGCATCAGGGCTATTGCACGGGACGAGGGGCTGGATGTCCTGGTCGTAGAGTGCGGCGGAACCGTGGGCGACATCGAGAGCCTGCCGTTTCTTGAGGCGTTGAGGCAGATCAGGGTCGAGGAGGGGGCAGAGAACGTGATTTTCGTGCACGTCACCCTGGCGCCGTCACTGGATGTGGTGGGGGAGCAAAAGACAAAGCCCACGCAGCACAGCGTCCAGGAGCTGCGGAGGATCGGCATCCAGCCGGACCTGCTGGCAGTCAGGTGCACCGAGCCGCTGCAGGACAAGACCAAGCAAAAAATCGCGCTGTTTACCAACGTCGGGACTGGGGACGTCCTGTCATGCCACGACGTAAAGTCCATCCTCATGGTACCCCAGATTTTACACCAGCAGGGAGTCATAGATTCAGTCTTCAAAAAGTTCGGCAAGGTGGGCCTGGTAAGCACCGCCGAGAGGTGGGACAGCTGGGCAAGAATCGTCCACGACATGACGAATCACTCCGACGGGGAGGTGAGCATAGCGATGGTCGGAAAGTACGTCACGCTGGCAGACAGCTATGTAAGCGTAAACCACGCCCTCAAGCACGCAGGTGCAAAGACGGGAAGGTCGGTGTCAATCGACTGGATTGATTCGGACAAGCTGGGGGATCTTTCAAGGCTAAATGACCACCACGGAATCCTGGTGCCCGGGGGGTTTGGAACCCGGGGATCGGAGGGAATCATACGCGCTGCGGACTTTGCAAGGGAAAAGAACACGCCGTATCTTGGGATCTGCTTTGGGTTCCAGCTAGCCGCGGTGGCCTTTGGAAGAAGCGTGTGCGGATACGCCGATGCCAACTCCACTGAGATCGACGCCCAGACGGGCCACCCTGTCGTGGACCTGCTGCCCGAGCAGAGGGACGTCTCGGACATGGGAGGCTCGCTGAGGCTGGGCGCAAACGACATCCGGATCAAGGACAATACGCTTGCAAGGAGGATTTACGGCTCGGACGTCATATCAAAGCGGCACAGGCACAGGTACGAGATCAACGGGGATTTTATCGACGAGTTCTCAGACAGGGGACTGCAGTTTACAGCCGAGAGCGACGGGGGCAAGAGAATGGAGATACTGGAGATCCCCGATCACAGGTTCTTCCTCGGAGTCCAGTACCACCCCGAGTTCAGCAGCCGTCCGGGATATCCCGAGGGGGCGTTTGAGGCATTCGTGTCCGCCGCGGCAGGCTAGCCGTATTTTTTCATTCTCCGGATGCAGTCGTCCAGAATGCTTAGATCCTGCCGGTAGTGCTCGTTTCCCTCTGCCAGCCTTGTATAGTACTTGTGGGCGCCATCGACGGCCTTTTGGGAGTCGGACCTGTAGCAGACCATCGCCCTTTCGATGATTTCCATGTCGCCCTCCAGCGCGGCAAGCGCGGATGCATCGGACAGTCCCGCACGCAGCCTGTCGGCAATAGGCCTGAGGAGGGGGGCAGTCCTCATTGACTCGGACTGCAGGATGGAGCCGAGCGCCGCCCCGGCATCTGCAATCTCGGGGCTCTCAGAGATGCGGCGCAGGCGCCGGTTGTAATGGTTCAGGGCGCGCATTATTATCTCAAAGCCGCCCTCGTCCTTGATGAAGATCGAGCCGATCCAGACCTTTTCAGGCATGCTGTCTTGCGTGCCGGCCTGCTATTTATTCCACGCTGATATCTCGTAGATTTTTTGCCGGGCGTCCCGAATGGAGATCTTCTTTTTGATGTATCCCTTCTCCAGGAGGTGGCTGAGGGCCAGCCGCACGGTCCTCTCCGGAAGCAGTGTCTTGTTTGCAAGATCCTTCTGCGTAAGCTCGCCCTCGTACTCTAGCGTCTTGAGCAGCAGCTTGGAGCTTGGAGGCATGCTGAGCAGCTCCTTTGCAAGGTTGACCTTCTTTGCAAGCGCCGAGATTGCAGAGGAATTCTCCTTTAGCCGGATTATCCTTGCAGGGGTGGAGAACCGGGTGCACTCTACCAGCTTTTTGACGCTGTAGCGGTTGATTCCGTCCAGTATCACCTCGCAGTGCAGTCGTGCGTATATGTCGTCTATCTCTATGCAGCTGTCGTTTGAGACGACCAGCGGGCGGCGCGTCACGTCAAGGGAGTTTACTGAAATTATGCCAAATACTGATGACTCTTGAAATATTACGGGGCCGCCTGCAGACATCGAGTACGCAGACGAGCCGATGGGCGTGGAGACTATGATGCCGTCGCCGCTGTCGTGCCAGACCTCCTGGCCGTTTACCCTGAGGGTGTGCTCCATCAGCATCGCGCTCTTTGAGGAAAAGACCGCCATGTCGTTGAGGGCAGGATACACGCTTTTTCCATCTATCCTGACGCCGAGCCGGGGGACCTCCTCTATCTTGTAGCTTCTCGCCTTCAGGCGGGAGACGTAGGACGTGAACTCCTTATAGTCGATCTGGGCCAGAAAACCGCTTGACTCGTCCTCGCTGATTCCAACTACTGGCGTGATCGAGTCGGGGGTCCTGTGAAAGTAGTTCCTGACGCCCCTGTCCCCGCCCAGGACCAAAACGCAGTCTGCCTTTTTGGATTTTGACTTGGGCCCGACGGTAAAGCTGGCAATGTCTGCATAGTCTAGAACCTTCCTTACCTTTTTAATCGATGACTCGGCGGCGCCTGAGGTGTAGATTCCGATTTGCACACGGAGACACCGGGGGCGTGCAATAAAAGCCTACAAGCTATACATGCCTAAAGTCAACCGTGTTGTAAAAATACGACGCGTTGGTGGATGTTGCGCCCCTTTTTGGAACCTTTTGCAGGCCAACCTCCCCTGTCTCAAGTGCGGCCTGCGCAGAACCGCCTGCAAAGCACAGCGCCCACAACGAGTCCCTCTCTTTTAGCATGGTACATGCAAACGTCGCGCTGAATATGTCCCCGATGCCCGTTGTGTCATGGATCTTCCTGTTGGGCATCCTGAGCGAGTACAGCCTGTCGCCGTCAAGCATGGAGACCTCCATCCTGTCTGTCCTGAGGACATAGTCCACGCCCCTTTTTTGGAGCGTCCTCATGCCGTCAACCCCTGAGCTTCCCGCCAGCTTTTCCATCTCCCCGGGGCTGGCCTTGATCGCGCGCACGCCGGACAGATCGACGTCGGTCCCCTCTAGGTACACCCTGCCTTCACGGTCGGTGCGGCGAAGAAATCCCTGCGGATCCACAAAGACAAACTTGGAGCCGTCTCTGATTTTTGCAAGCGTGTCGGGGGAGATCTCGTCGAGGACGGGGCTTACCAGGACGCCGTCAGTCTTTGAGTCAGAAAATGCCAGGGGCTCGCACTTGTCCTCAAGGAAAAGATCACGCTCTGCGCCCCTCACGTCGATCCGAAACTTTGTCGTGGGCGCCTCGGACAGCGCGTCGTCGTACCGGATTTCAAAGTCGTCCAGACACTCCGAGCGGGGAAAGTCGCCCCCGAATTTTGTGCAGAGCGTGACGTCAAACTTTAGGCTCCTTGCAGCATGGCCGCAGTAGCAGGCAGGGCCGCCGGCCTGCCGGTACTCGGAGCCGCCAACCCGGATCGTATCAATGACGCAGTGTGCGTAGATGCCTAGCCTCATTTAACCAGAGGCGGCAGGATCAGGATTTAGTGTTTTGCTTTTCATGGCAGCCGGCGCACATGATCCTGCCTTTCTCCACTATCAGCTCAACGTTTGAGCTCAGGCAACGATGACACAGTCCACGCATCCATGACTCATACGACGATCTAGGATTAAAGGGATCTGGCAAAAACGTCCCAAAACTGCCAAACTGCAAGATTATAAGTAGGAAATAACCATGTCAGCCCATGCCACTCAAGCGTGCCAGCAGAGGCCGTACAAAGGGGGGAAAGGGCTCCACCGGCGTAGTCCAGTGCTCGAACTGCGCACAGACAGTTCCCAAGGACAAGGCCAAGAAGGTCACGTCCCGGCTGAACCTGGTAGAGCACACGCTGGCAAAGGAGCTGCGCGCACAGGGGACATACATTGCATCGCCAAAGGTTCTCAACTGGTATTGCATCTCGTGTGCGATTCACTTCAAGATTCTCAAGATTAGATCTGCGGACAACAGGAGAAAGCGAGGCAGGCTGCGATAGTCAGTCCAGGTTTTTTGCAGTAAAGATCATCCTTTGGGCCAGTGTTACTGCGGCTATTACAGCCACGACAATTACCGCAACCCACATCATCCCGGGAACCATGCCCAGAACCGCAATGACCAGCAGCCTCTCGGCCCTCTCCCCGATTCCGACTCCCTGAAGCCTTACGTTCAGGGACTCGGCCCGGGAGCGGGCATAGCTGACCAGCAGGGACAGCGTGACTGCAAGCAGTACAAGAGGGGGATCGGCATGCCCCCCTACCAGTATTCCCAGAAAGACTGCAACCTCGGCAATCTTGTCAGACATCGAGTCCAGAAACGAGCCCCTCCGGGATGTCTTCCGGGTCACACGCGCGACCTGTCCGTCGACGACGTCAAAAAACCCAGAGGCCAAAAGCAGGATCCCGCCGATGACGAGGGCAAGCTCGTATCCGGTGCCATAGACGACTGCGGAGGCAAGCGCAAGTGCCAGACCCACGGACGTCCAAAAGTTCGGGGACAGTCCCGTCGATGCAAAGCTGCGCCCCATGCCCTCAAGAGCCGGCTTGAGTCGCTCTCTCAGGTTGTTGAGCATGAAAGACCACCAGCCTCGGTGTATATATAAAATAATGACGGGGATCGTATCGTCCATGGCTTTTTCAGAAATCCGCACGGTTTGACGCGGATCGCTACAAAAAGCACGCCCTAAAATCATGGTTAAGGACGGCACCCCCCAGGTCACAATGGGAACTATTGTGGAGGGTGACCCCGTGCATATGCAGATCCCTACTGCATTGGGCAATATGGCAGGCGTGGATGCACTGGTGCCGGAGACGATCAGGGTATCGACTATCACATCCTCCGACAGCGAGGATGCCTTTGCTGTCATCCTCACCTTGAAGTTGCCAGAATCCAGATGGTCTGACAGGTCAAGTGTGTGCTTTGTCCATGCATCATCGTCATCACGGCTCCCCTACCAGTCATATGCGCTGATCCATCTTGTCCCGCCATCCTCTAAGACGCCCACCCCGAGGTACTCCCCGCCGTCAAGGTCGTCATCAACATACCTGTAAAGTGTCATGGCAGCCGAGCCGTATCCTGTAAGATCCAGCCCATCGGAGAGGACCGGCATGATTTGGAGACCGAGATACTGCGCGACAGGCGGCCTGAGACTCATGCCTGTCCTCCGCCTTGGCCCCTCGTGTTCAGCCTGATCGATTACGCGGACCGGCTATGCGAGATTCATTGCAATGACAGTAGACATGATTCTGGCTGCCAGGGACGCGGCAGCCCCGGTATCGTACTGGGGGTTCAGCTCGACGATGTCAACCCCGGCCAGCCGGGTGTCGCCCATGGAGCGGACCATCTCGAATAGCTCCCGCGAGGTTATGCCCTCGGCCTCCGGGTTTCCAACCCCGGGGGCAAAGGCAGGATCCAGCACGTCCAGGTCAAAGCTTGCATACGTGCTGTCAAAGGAGGACACCGCATCCCTTACCAGTCCCGGGCCGTTGCCGTCGCGGATGTCTCGGTCGGTGACCGTCCTGATGCCGTGCTCTGTCAAAAACGCAAGCTCCTCCCTGGCAAACGCCCTGGCACCGACATGGATGATGCTGTCGGCGCCGCGCTCCTCCACAATGCGCCTCAGATAGGACGCATGGCTCAGCCTGGTGCCGGCATACTGGTCACGCAGGTCATAGTGCGCGTCAAATACAATATATCCGGTCTCCTTTGGAAATCCCATGTATGTCCCGTATGTAATGGAGTGCTCGCCGCCCAGGATGATGAGCTGCCTGCCCCGGCCGGCAAGCTCCCCTGTGACCTTTCTTGCCATCTCGACCATTTCAGAGGCGGCCACGGTATGGACGGTGTTTCCAAGATCCTCGATGCCGGCAGACTCCAAGTCGACTTGCAGCCTGGGATGGAAGATCTCGACGTTGTTAAAGGCCCCGCGGATCGCGTCGGGCCCGAACCTGCATCCTGGCTTGTAGGAGTGCGTGGAGTCAAACGGAATCCCAAGGACGGTGGCTGCGGGCTTGCCGTCACCCGAGGCAGTTATCAGGGGGTTTCGGCTGAGATACAGGTCAAGAAAGCTCAACGCATCACACCATTATCTGGGGCCTCTTTGAGAGGTGCCGTGGAAGGTTCAGTGAGGAGTACGGCTTTCCCCCGGTCTGCCTGCAAATCTCTGCAACAAAGTCATCAAATGACATCTCGCGTATGTCCCCCGTCCTCCTGTCGCGGATGCTCAGGTTCTCAGACTGCGTCTCTTTTGCGCCTATGACCAGGATGTATCGAATCCACTCCTTCTCGCCATCCCTGATTCTTTTTCGGATGGATTCGTTTCTGTCATCGATGTCAACCCGGATGTTGTGGGAGGACATCCCGTCGGCCAGGCTCTCTGAGAACTCTGCAAACTCCCCGCTGAGCGGGATTATCCGCACCTGGGTCGGGGCAAGCCATAGCGGAAGCTCCGACTTTCTGCCCTCCCTGGCGTCCCTTGCGGCGTTTTCCAGGAGGGCATAGATGACGCGCTCTACTGCCCCGCTCGGCGAGTTGTGAAGTATGAGTGGGTGCCTCGGGGTATTGCTCTCATCAACAAACTCTATTCCATACCTGCCGCCGTTCTCGACGTCAATCTGGTCAGTCGACAGTGCGGACGCCTTTCCAAGGCTGTCGACATAGTTGAACTCCCACTTTAGCACAAAATAGAAGAACTTTTCCTTCCACATCTCGACGAGGACCGGCCTGCCGTGCTTTCGGACAAGATCCAGGACGAGCTCCCTGTTTTGACTGTAAAAGTCCTCCGTAAACCTGATTGCCATCTCGTAGTTGTCCTCCCCGATTCCAAGCTCCCGGATCGTGCTCCGTGACAGCTCAAACCTCGCCCGAAGCTCGCCTGCCGCTTGGTCCATGTCGGCACAAAAGGCGTGGCAGTCAGGCATGGTAAACGCGCGCAGCCGCCTCAGCCCCACAAGCTCGCCGGACTGCTCTCGCCTAAAGCTGTACCGAGTCAGCTCGTACAGCCTGTAGGGCAGGTTCTTGTAGGACATCTGAAAGTCGCTTGCCATCAAAAACTGTCCAAAGCACGCGGCAAACCTCAAGAAGAGCTGCTTGCCTTCAGAGTCGATGCTGTACTGCCTAGCGGGAAACCGGTTAAAGTAGCTCTCCATGCTGGGGTGACGGGAGTCGTACATGATCGGGGTCTCCACCTCGTATCCGCCGTACTCCCTGACGCGGCCTGTGACGTACTGCTCGATGAGGGACTTGATCAGTCGCCCGTTGGGGTAAAACCTCATGTTTCCAGAGTCAGACGCGGGCTCATAGTCTGCAATCGCCATCTTCTTCATCAGGGCAACGTGCGGCGGGGGCTCGTCGGTGTCTCTTTTCTTGGAGGCCTCGTACCTTGAGAGAACCTCCAGCTTGCGGTGATCCCCAAAGTCAAACTCCTCGACTGGCGCCATCGTCCCGTCAGGCGACAGGATGCTCCAGCTTGACTTGATCCCCGACTCGACCCTTAGCGCATCAGAGGTCTCCTCGCCCCCCGCGCCACCCCCGGTGACGACCCGGAAGCTCTCCGCCAGGGGATGCCCCTTCACCCTGACCTGGTAGGACTTTGTCCAGCCAAACGGGGAGCGGTGCACCTCAAGGCCGGACGCTGCAGACTCCATCTCCCCGAGCAGGGACAGGGCAGTCGAGGGGGCCGCAAGGTCGGAGCTGAGATGGGCGTAGGGATACAGCAGCAGCCTCTTGCAGCCGATCTTCTCCATCGAGGACATTACTTGCGACATTGCGCTTTGTGCCACAGAAGAGTCGTCGCCGTCCTCGACTGCCACAAATGCCACCACCACCTCCTCAAGATGCCGGGGTCCGGGGTTTTCGATTTCCTCGGCAGACCCGATCTCCTTTCTTGTGGGGGTATAGTCTATGCTGTCGCAGTGGAGTTGCAAAATTCGCATGGTTTAACACTAGAAATTTTGAAATTAAATGTTATGTCCTGCGGAGCTGTTCCAGTGCAATGATGGATCGCAGGACGACGCCGGACATTCCCAGGTTGGCAGAGAGGAACCGGCCTGCGCGCTCCAGGGGACTCTCCCCCCTGAACCCCTCGTCATAGACCATCTCGACTGAGCCCCTGTCGGTGTGGACTACCGACGTAATCAGGGAGTAGGGGCCAAGCCTCTCGTCTGTCCTCTCCTCGTACAGGCAAAGCTCGACTTTGGTCACCTCAAAGCCCCGCTCCCAGAAGCTGCCGTTCTCAAAGATCACAGAGACCCTGGAGGGCCCGCCTGCAACCCTGCCCGGATCGGGAACGTCTACAAACCTCATGCAGGCCAGTACGCATGCCGGTAATTTTGGGTTTGCTGTATCGTAATTATTATGTAGCCGGGAATCGGCAACCAAGCAATGGATCACCACGGCTTTACGGGAAGGGACATTCCGCACATCAGGCTGGATCCGGAGATGGGGATTGAGGAGCTAGTCGAGGTCTTTGCGTCATCCGGATACAACGCAAGGCAGCTTGGGGAGGCGGCAAGGCTTTATGCAAAAATGATCAAAGACGGCGCGACCGTCTGCCTTACAATAGCGGGTGCCATGACGCCGGTGGGCTTTGGCGGGATCTTCAAGACCCTGATCGAGAGGGGGTTTGTGGACTGGATTATAACCACGGGGGCAAACGTGTACCACGAGGATCACTTTGCCTGGGGACTGCCCGTAAAGCAGGGCCACTTTGACGTCGATGATGCAAAGCTGTACGCCGGCGAGATAGTCAGGATCAGGGACGTGTACATAAAGTTCTACGAGACACTGGAGGCAGAGGACCAGGTCATTCAAAGGCTGTACGGGGACAGGTTCATAGAAAGGCCGTTTACCACCGCCGAGTTCTGCAACTTTCTGGGGAGGATGAGCAGGGAAAAGTCAAGGCATCCGGAAAAAAGCTTCATAGCTGCCGCATACGACTATGACGTGCCGGTCTACATATCCACGCTCAAGGACTCCTCGCTTGCGCTGAACCTGGCAGTGCACAGGCTCGGGGGGAAGGTTTACAGCCTGGACTTTGTAAGGGAGATCCTCGAGCAGGGGGCGATCCTGTACAACTCAAAAAAGTCAGGAATCATCGAGCTGGGAGGCGGGGTTCCAAAAAACGCGGCCCAGCAGACAGGACCGCTGCTTGATCAGATACTGAGGAGAAACGACGGTGGACAGGACTATATCATCCAGATTACAGACGCAAGGCCCGACACCGGGGGGCTGTCGGGCGCGACGCTGCAGGAGGGCAAGAGCTGGGGCAAGATTCAGGATGCGCATAGGGACAACGTCACGGTATACGCAGACGCGACAATCGCGTTCCCGATTCTGGCGCTGTACGTTCTCAGCAGCCAGAAGAAGAGGAGGCCCAAGCGGCTCTACAAAAAGCTTGACGCATACTATGACAGGCTGAGCAGGGACTATTTCAGGGGCATTGAAAAATTAAGCACCCGGAGGCCGGGTGGGGCCGACTAGAACCTGTCGAATCGTGCCCTCTCCAGCTCGCGGTCGTCCTTGGATTCTTTTTTGTACTCCTTGTAGTGCCTTTTGCACAAGACGGTCTTTTTTCCAGCAGAATTTACGCGCAGGCCCGCATTCTCCACCTTTGCGGTGTTAAGAGAGCGCGCACCTCCATCATCGCACCCGTCCACGTTGCACTTGGCGCCCTTTGACACAATTCCCATGGCTCTCCTTGCAAAGGATGTTATTTATAGTTGAAAGCCTGCCGGCTGCAAGAGCCTGTCCCCAGGTAACACTGCCGGCAGAGCCGAAATCCCGGAGGGACTGTGGACGGAACAATGGGGCCGGCCTGTATCCCCGTGTGTACCAGTCAGGGGGATCGCGAGTACCACGGCCGCATGAAAAAGGATGCAGACCGCAGGATCAACTGGTTGATGGCTCATAGCCAACGTCGTACCGTACGACGCCAGGATGAGGAAGTTCGAGAGGATCCGTAAAAGGAACGACAACAGCCACGCCATAGCGATAGCACACGTCGCAGACAAGATGCTCAGGATGATCTGGCACATATTGACGACAAAGACGCTGCACTCATCGCGCGGCAATACCCCGTACAACAAGAAGATCAAGAGGGTGACCGAGCTGGCCGGGACGGCGTAGGATCATATCCTGCCCATCCACCCGGCAGGACTGGCTCGTGCGTGTTGCTAGCGTTAGCTATAGGGCACGGCCCGGCAGACTAGGCACGGATCAGAAGAATCAAGGAACATCGCCGCGTTGCCGGCGGGCGTTTTTACCACGGATGTCGCCCAACTCCATGTTGCCTCCACCAGTATCCCGAGATTTGTGGCACACCTGAACCTGTTTAGCGCCTCAAGGTTCCATATTGGATAGGAAAAACTCTAATTCTTGGGTGTGGGTAGCATGGCATAGTACGCACAATTGAAAATCGAACACTTTTGTGTAAAGACAGGCGCGATATGTCAAAATCATGATCGATTATTTTATGTTCATGCTATAGTCAGTCTTCCCAGAAGTAACCGACTCGTGGCGGTACAGGAGGTGACATGCGGATCTGCAGGCAGCCTCATCTGGATTGTTTCGAGCCGGGGATGATTTGATGCGGTACTTCTGGGAAGACTGTATAGTATGCCCAGTACTCCTTACGTCTCTCATGTTTAGTCATTAAGGAGCCACGCCAGTTCTGATCAATATGGGGAGAATCTAGAAAATTAGATAGACCTTCCAATTAGAAAACAACCCAGCTGTGAGGACGTGAGGCTTGGCTTTTATTATTTTGTAGGCGAAGAGATTGATTGTACGGAGACCTCCCATAGTGACGACTGAAAGTTTTTGAGCACGTATGGGCATGAAGTACGCAGGAAGACGCTTGCTGATGATCAAAGACTTTCAATCGCCACGGTGGGCGGTAAAACTCATGCCTGAACTTCGAGCCCGAGTTGTTACCTATCTTTCCATAATATCGGATGTTTTTTCCAAGACTTTTACTGAAACGTCTTTGAAAGAGGGGGGGATCCTCGGGCAGCAGATGTTGTAAATTTGCCTTCCAGTTGTTTTTCAGAAACCAATGCTGTCGAAATAGGTGTTTTAGATGCAGCAGATGTTGTAAATTTGCCTTCCAGTTGTTTTCCCTATTTGCTACCCCTTCCTTGAACCTGTCAAGATTGAAGTCTTCATTATACACGATTTTTATCTTTTCTCGAGCCATTTGGGCATCAATTTTCACGTTTTTATTATTTAGATACCAGCCTTCCCAGAAGTACGTGATTCATGACTGTGCAGATGGCGGCGGGCGAATCTACAGGCATCATAATTTGATTTGTTTCAAATCCGTAGTGCGCACAGTTGAAAATCGAATGTTTTTTATCAAAACAGGAACGATATGCCAAAGTTAGGTTGCAATTTTGTATGAGGTCACCTGCCCCCATCAATCAGGCACAAATTGGCACGTACAATTATGATTTCCATGCCTAGACAGCGGGGGACGTGACCTCGTACCAATTTTTGATGCGTGTACTACGGGGGCGTTTTCTGGGTTACTTCTGGGAAGATTGTGTTAAAGGATCCTTTAGTGAGGCCGTGCCTCATTATAGAAAACGGCGTTTTTCTTTAATGCTTTATGGGGCTCTGTTGATCTCGGCTATCTCTTGTTCCGTGTATGGTGTTCCATCCGGGTGGTTGTACGTGGAGGGCTTGTTACCCATCTCCTCGATTACGGGATCAACTGCGGCCTTGACCTCAGGAGGGAGTTTGTCATAATGGATTGCACCAAATCGAAGTCCTATTATTATCTGATCAACGTTCAGTTCCTTTTGGAGACATTGTGAAGCAAATGTGTTCTTGAATTTCCTAGTAGATTGTGTTATACTTACCATCTGGTATTACCTCTATGATTGCTTGTTGATTATGCTGGTTTTTATATGTTATTGCCGCATCCCGGTCAATGTCGGAGATGTATATGGATGCATCGTGAAATGTCTTGTTACCTATCCAGATGCCAAGGCCCACGTCGAATCCCTTCCTGTACGCCTCGTTGAAGGCATGCTTGGTGATCTTGTTAAATGAGCCATCAGTGTTGCTCGTTATGGCGACGATATAGACGGGCTTGCCGTTGATTCCGTACTGGTCGTACAGCTTCTTGCCGTCTCCGGGCCTGTCAAGATCGTACCACTCGCCGGTCTCCGGGGAACCTGAACCGACAGTAAGATTGTTCTCCTTGGAATACGTCACCAACCCATCATACTCTGGTGTCAGACTGCGCATGTTGTTCCTTATCCGGTACTCCGTGAGCTCTGCCTGGCGCCTTTCGGCAGGCGCCCTACCTGTAGAGCCCCTGTCTTTTGGAATGTGAGCAACGGGTCTTTTCTCGTCATCTTTCATGCCAAAACCACGCCCAGTTGTACTAAAAAAGTGGGGGTTATTATGACATAACCAAGCTAGGAAGGCATTGGCTGCAAGGGACGCAAACCGTCCTTAACATTTTGATTGACTTAGCAAGTCGCGCTGATCGGTGTGATTCTATATAATCACAGAATTGGTACAGGCAAGTCCACATAAGATCACGTCCCTCGGCAGGCCAAACGTAAAAATCACAACTGCATGCAATTCGTACTCAATTGCCAATGGGAGGCGGTCTCGTACACAGGTCTTCCCAGAGGCGCCACACAAGACGGCCAGGTTCAAGACAGCTCAAACGAGGCCGGCCTGCAGATCCGCATGCCGCCTCCGGCACCGCCATGAGTCTGGCCGCATACGGGAGGGGCTAGAAGACTAGACTTTATGCGTAATCGACCTGGATGAGACGAATTTGTTCGTAATAATCCAAGATCTACACCGATTACGCATAAAGTCTACTGTACCAGCGGCATGTCTCCGGCATTATCATACTTGTCAATTATATCCCATG
>CAYGCI010000009.1:0-17812 GCA_964348355.1 uncultured Nitrosopumilaceae archaeon
AGATCGATACCGGCCACACAGCCTTTTAGCTGATGGGTTTCTCATCCACCCATATAACCAGATAGAGGACAACCGGGGAAGCTTTACGCTCAGGATCGACGAGCCCATCCACCCCAGACGCAATTTTGTCAATGCCCATCAGTTACAGATAAACATTGGACTCTATGACCACTATCCGCTGTACGTCCACTTTGACGGCAAGACGGGACACATCGGAACGGAGATGGTGAGGTTCTTTGACTCGGAACGGAATGTCAGGGCCGAGATTGAAAAACCAAGCAAGTGCATCTCCGACGAGCGGTGGAACGGATACACCTACGACCAGAAGAGACACATGGTAACATACAACACGTTCAAGTGCGACCGGGGCGAGATCAGGCCACAGACCATGGACGACCGCCTACAGAACGTCAAGAAATGGCTGGATGAGCTAAACATCACAGAGAACATCAGGGAATACCTGGAGGAGACGCTTCATCAAACGCCAGAGGAAGTGAAAAGATTCTTTGAAAAATACCCAGAGCTGGAGGGGCTGTTCGTGCTCCCCTCCTATTTTTTGCCAGAGGCCCACGCCACCCACGGGGATCACGGTTTGTTTGTAAACGGAAATTTCAAGATTACGGATGCAGGGGACAGGCTTGTGCCGCCTGCAGGCATGATGGTGTGTCTGTTTGACTGGAATAATACAGATTCGCACGAGGTTCTGAAGAACGGCAACATGGATGCGCGCAACATGGTGGATCGCGATTCGGGGTATTATTCGGTTCGCGCGATAGAGGCCGCCTCCTAATTCATCAAAATTCCTGAAATTTCCAAGGTTGGGCCGTGTGGTGGTCTGAAATTCCTGAAACTGCCTCTGCACCAGCCCTAAAATTCCTAAAATTGTAGCAGGTCGGGCTCGAAGCTGTTCCCGATTTCAGGCACAGATTCCATTTGATCGGTATTCATTAGTGGCAAAACTCACGCCTGATCTTCCAAAGCCCGAGCTGTTACTTTTTATGCCAATAGGGTTGGAGGAAAAACGCTTGAAGTTAGGCAAGGTCGCAATAGTGAGCAAGGTGGGCTCTAGGGAATCCGAGGAGGCAGCGGCAGGCGTCGCTAGGAAGTTCCTGAAGGACGGGAGCGGGGTCTTTACGATATCGCCGGTCTCAGTCGCAGGGGCAGAGGGGGTAGATTCCCTGGACGAGCTCAAGAGGGAGAGGCTGGATCTTGCAGTCACGCTCGGGGGGGACGGGACCACTCTCAGGACGTTCAGGCAGCTGGAGGACGACACGCCGATTCTTACAATCAACGTGGGCGGCAACAGGGGAATCCTGGCAGAGATCACGCTAGGCGAGATAGACTCGGCGATAAGACAGATCAAGGCCGGAAAGATAATCCTGGAAAAGAGGATCCGCGTCGTGGCATCATGCAACGGTGAGGAGTTCCCCCCCGCACTAAACGAGATCTACATCAGCAGGCAGAACATGACAAAGACCTCTGAAATCGAGGTCAAGTTCCAAAACGATACGGTCAGGCAAAAGATGGACGGGGTGATCGTCTCGACCCCCAGCGGCTCGACGGGGCACTCGTTCTCGCTGGGCGGGCCGATACTGCACGAGAGCCTGGACGTGCTGATAATCACGCCTGTTGCCCCCGTATACAGGCTGGCCTCACTCGTGGTGCCCGACGAGAAGATCGAGATCCAATGCTCCCATGACAGCAACATAGTGATGGACGCACAGGTGATAAAGTCGGCAGGCTTTGAGGACAGCATTACAATCAAAAAGTACAAGAGGCCGGCAGTCTTTGTCCGGCTAAAAAAGCGGGGGCTGAGGCAGATGAGCAAGCTTGGCTTCTAAGGTCCTGGATGCCAGCGCGTTTTATGCGGGAGTCCCCTTCGGGGCGGACGACGGCTGGCATACGACCCCGCTGATCTTCGACGAGGTCAGGCACATCAGGAAAAGCCAGGACGTACTGTACACGATGATCGAGACAGGCAGGCTGCAGGTCAGGGAGCCCCGGGCGGAGGCAGGCGCCAGGGCGGCGGAGGGCGCCAGGGGGACGGGGGACCTGCAGCAGCTCTCAAGGCAGGACGTCTCTGTCCTGGCTCTGGCGCTGGACATGGGCGCCCAGCTGGTCACAGACGACTTTGCAGTCTCAAACGTAGCCAAGTCGCTCGGGATCACCGTCCTGCCCGTCATGACAGGGGGGATCAGGCACGCCGGAACGTGGATCCACTACTGCCCCGGGTGCAGAAAAAACTTCAAGAACCAGAGTGAGTGCCCGCTGTGCGGCACGAGCCTGAGGCGAAAGCTGGTCAGAAGGGGCTAGGAATCGTGCAGGGTCTTTTGGCCCGACGCCTTGTAGTGCCTGCTTTTGGAGTCCAGCATCCTCTTGATCCTCCTTGCGCGCTTGTCTCCCAGCCCCTCCACCTTGGCAAGATCGGCTGCAGTCGATGCCATGACGTCCCTCGGGGTCCCGAACCTCTCGAGCATCCGGACTGCCAGCTTTTCGCCGACGCCGGGAAGGCCCGCCAGGAGGGAGAGCTGCTGCTGCTGCAAGTCGGCGGACTTTTTTATCTTCTTGATGAACGGCCCCCTTGCAGAGTCCCTTTTGGAGCACATCGAGACCAGGAGTTTTGCGGTGTGTGAGGCGCTGGGCGTCGGGATTACCGGTATCTTAAAGTCAAGGGCGACAGTCGAGACCGCGCCGTAAAACACCAGCGGGTTCTCTGTCAGGTTTTCGATCTCGTCGACGTCGCCCTCCATCAGGATTATCGGGTGCTCAAAGTGCTCCCTGAGCCTGCTGCACTGGTCAAACAGCCTGCCGTCAAAGACGGAGGAGAGCAGATCCCGGATGCTTTTTCGCTCCACCACGGTCTCCGGGCCCACGATATAGTCCCCGACGGGGAGGGTCTTGATCTCCATGCGCAGGCCGATAGAACGCAACAGGTCGGGAATGCCGCTCTTCCTCTCACGCTCGTCTACAACAATGCGGAGATCCCCCAGCTTCACAGTCAGAATGGGCCCCGCCTGCCAATATCTTGCTTGCGCTAGCCCTTGGGCGGCTGCTGGCCCCGGCCTGCGACGCTGCCCGCCATCTCGTGGAGCTTGGCCTCGTACTCGCGCAGGCTTTCTTGCACCCTTG
Source organism: uncultured Nitrosopumilaceae archaeon (assembly GCA_964348355.1). Lineage (GTDB taxonomy): Archaea > Thermoproteota > Nitrososphaeria > Nitrososphaerales > Nitrosopumilaceae > JAWVZS01. Next base: position 3,130 of record CAYGCI010000009.1, read on the forward strand.
CCTCCTGCTTTTGCAGGACGGTGGCCCGGGTCTTTGCCAGCTCCTTTCTCTCCTCTAGCTCGGAGACAAGGGAGTCCCTCGTGGATTTTATCATGACGGAGCCTGCCTGCTTGTATACCGCGTCGCCGTCCCCGGCCTTTTTGAGCTCCTCTAGTGCCCTGTCGGTCTCCGCCCTTTCGAACTCAAGCTGCTGTTTTTGGGCCATGATCGACTGGAGGTTCTGCTGGGCCTGCTGGAGCTTCATTAGCTGCTCTTGCACCTGTGGCGGAATCTGCGGGGACGACATGCCTTGGTTTGTGCCCGGTTTTCTTATATCTTTACCGATTCAATGGTGTCGTCGCACGCCTGGATCAGGCGGAGCGTGGAGTTCAGGTTGGCGCGCAGGTGTGGCAGGTGCCCGGACTCTATCTGTATCTCAATGGTTCCCTGCAGGCTCATTTTGGTCCTGGTGGGGTTTTCGGGATAGTGCTCGTTGTCGGCTCTGATCGAGTCAAAGATTGCCCTCGTGTTGTCCCCGGCATCCACCGAGATTTTTGCATCAAAGCTTGACGTCATACGCCGTTCCAGCTATCTTAAAGCCGCACTTTTTGCAGGAGAATATCCCAATGACGTCGCGGCCAAAGGCCTTGGAGCCGCATTCCGGACAGGTCCGCTCGGCCTTTAGGATCCTGTGAACCTTGGTGTACTGTTTCCGGATTTTGATTCCGTATCTTGCGCCCAGGCCCTTGAGTGACTTTTTTTTTGCCATCTCGGTCACCGGGCCTGCTTGATGATCTCCCTGACCTTCCTGCCGGCCTCGACTGCCATCCTGCCGGCCCTTTTGACCTCCTCCAGGACCAGTCCGTCATGGCCGCCCTTTTGCAGGGCGCAGATGTTTCCGTCAGAATCCGTGGTAACTGTGATTCGGGCATCCATGCAGTCCCACTCGTCGGCGTTTGGATCCACTATCAGGTGCTTTCCGATCCTTGCCATGGTAATGGAGACGGGGACGGTCGTTGTCGGAACATCCTCGGTGACCCCCTCTACAAGGGTCGGCACGCCGTCCTTCATCTCCCACTTTGGGGACTTTGCAGTCAGGAGGGCCGCAGTTGTCGCATAAGAGCAGGCATCAAAGAGGTTTCCGTCATAGTCGACCACGGTATTATCTGCAAACACGCCGACCACGGAGACATCCTTTTCGATCACCAGCTGCGATACGTCGACCATGTGGGACTCTCTGATGCCCCTGTCCACCACCCTGGCCAGCTCGATTACGGCCTCGCCGGGCGGGCCGGTCTCGACGCTGGGATGCGACAGCGGCAGCAGTTCTGCCGTGCATATGAACACGCCCTTGTCGCCCATGTCCGGAAACGGCTTGTCAGGCTGGATTTTTACGCCGCAAATGACCTCAGAGTCGCCCAGCCTGACCCTTGCCGAGCCCTCTGCCTTTGGAATCACGTTTGGCTCAATTGTAACGGGGCGCATCTCGTCTAGCGCGCGTCCGTCGGCCCTCTTGCCCTGCTCCAGCAGATCCAGGATCTGCCGCTTTTTGAGGGCGTCGATGACGGGCGAGGAGGTCATTGCGGGGCCTCTCCCCCCGTAAAGAACCGGTCACGCAGCGCCTTTTTTTGTATCTCATAGACCTGCAGGCAGCCGTCAATTGCGGTGTCTATGCACTTTTCATACTCCTGCGGGCCCAAGACGCCGTCAAGCTGCATCAGGGTGATCTTGCCCAGGTTTGGCATGTAGCCTACCGGCATGTCTGCCTGGCCGGCCTGGTCCTCCTCGTTGTTTACATCCAAGACAATGGTGTCTGCGACCTTTCCCGCAGCACACGCACAAACCATGTCGCGCATCGGAATCCCGGCATCTGCCAGTGCCACCGCCGCCGCATCCAGCGCGGCACAGCGCGAGCCGCCGTCTGCCTGCAGAACCTCTATGTAGACGTCAACTGCGGTCCGCGGGAACTTTTCCAACATGACTGCGGGCGCTAGCGCCTCCTTGATGACCTTGGAGATCTCGATCTCCCTGCGCGAGGGGGCCGGGTTCTTTCTTTCGGTAACCGAAAACGGCTCCATGTGGTACCTGCACCTCAGAATTCCAGTATCGGTGTTTGCCATGTGTTTTGGATGCACGTCACGCGGGCCGAACACCCCCGCCATAATCTTGTTGTCGCCAAACTCAATGTAGGCAGAGCCGTCTGCGTTTTTCAAGACGCCGGCCTTGATTGTGACCCTCCTTGGCTCACCGACCTTGCGCCCGTCGCAGCGGATTCCATTCTCGTCTAGCAGTACCACGTCTGTGTCTCGTCCGCCCACTATGATTCACCCTTTGATTCTAACATTTCTTTCACCTTGTCGGTAAGATTTGCAAGATGCGCCTGCCCATCTACCATCTCAATGGCCTTTTTGGCCTTTAATAACCCATTTGGATCCTCGCCGGCAACTACCACCCATCCATTCTGGCCTATTGTGACCCCGACATCGGTGGCCTCCTCAATGGCCTGGATCATGGTTCCCCTCTTTCCAATAAGTCTGGGAACCTTGCTTGGGGATATTGCAATCAGCTCGCCAGAGTCAATTCGTCCCAGATCCCTGTCTGCAATGGTCACAAGCGGATCCCGCGTCCTGTCAAAGTTTGCTATGCGCGCTGCAACCAGATCACCTGCGGCCAGCTTTGTGGCCAGCTCGTCTGCATGGGCAGAAAAGTCACGGCCGAACACGTCCTGTGCAGGCAGGAATCCGACATATGCGGAGTTGATGTCAAGCTCCCATGACAGGGAGGTGTGGGATATGACCTTGCCGATTACCAGATCGTTGATCTTTGGAAAGTACTTTCCCGTCAACGAAATGACCTTGACGCCGTCATCATAAATCTCTGAAATTCCGATTGCGGTGGCCACTATCCTGTCGCCCACCAGGGCAGCATTTTGTTCCGGTCTGTACGGGCCGGTCGTAATCACGTCTCCGGGAATGACGTATTTTCTTCTTGTGTTTTCCATTACTGCTGTACCTCCACCGTGGCGGTACCCTTTGTAATGGATCCTAGCCTGTCTATCACAGTTGGTCTTGCAGCTGCCGGTATTTCTAGTATTGCTTTGAGGGAACCGTTTGCCTGCCATTCCTCTTTTTTAAGCGACCCCACTGACTTTAGGACGGAGTAGGACTGTGCGGCAAACTGCGCCGGGACAACAATCTCAAGGGACATGTTCTCTGACTTTAGCGGGATTATGGAGCGGAGCTTTTCGACCAGGCCCTTGACCTGCTCGTCGACGGATTTCTGGGGATCAACGGAGACACGCGCGTCCTTCATTGCCTGCTCTACCCTGAGTGGGGGATGCGGAAGGTGGGATCTGGGATCAACATAGGTTTTGGAGATAAATTCCACGATTTGCTTTCTCTTTTCCTCCGTCATTTTGCGCCGCTGATCGGTCGTAAGGTTGAGATCCCCCTTTTGCATGATCTTTTCAGCTATTGCGGCGGGATCCTGGGTTTGAAATGCCTTGAGGAGTTTTTCGGCTGACGCCCTAGTTCCCTTCCCAGAGTCGCTGTAGATTTCATCGGAGACCAGTATGGCCGAAACGTCCTTTTTCCTGCCAAGCTTGTATTCTAGGGCGGGGTCGGGCTTTACAAGTATCTCAAACTTTTCCCCCTCAAATGAGTAGCGCACTATGGTTACGTCTGCCATGGTGACAGTAGAGTAGTTTGGTATTTATCTATACGCAAGGGCGGGGATGCACGGGGCCGCCCCCGTTCAAACGGCCGGGAGCGCAACAGTTCGGGCTCTGGGTTTCAGGCACGGATCTGTCTGATCGGTATCCGGAGGCCGGATTCTGGCACAAGCCTGCCATGTCTTTCGGGATCCGAGCTGTAGTGGTACCGAGGTTGTCGCGTAATTCCATTTGTTTGGATCAAACTGCACACTCTGAATTTTCGACGCTTTTTGCACTTCGTCCGGGCCAGGATGCTGCAGTGGCTGCGTGACAGGCCAGACGAGTTCTGGCGCGCCTATCACAAGAGGAGTCAAGCAGAGTCCCCGTTCTCGGTAATGAAGGATGGAGCCGGATCCGTCCTGCGTGCAAAGCCGGACGGAACCATCACTGTGGAGCTGTTCGCTCGTGTGTTGTGCTACAACCTTACGGTATAATTTTTTTATCAGAATCCCGTACTGTTGGACCGCAACACTACCGTAAGGTATGGTCCGCATGGATATTTGCGTTGCCTTGTGCGCCGTTTTGGCCGTCCGGGGCCCGCCAAGTGCCCCCGTATTGCCATCTAAAGCCGCCCACATCGGGGGCAGATGGGCAGCCTGTAGGAAAAAATTGGACAGCCCCGGTAAAAGCTCTTACCGCTACAAATCAGTCTTCCCAGAAGTAACCGACTCGTGGTGGCGCGGGAGGCGACATGCGGATCTGCAGGCGTCCTCATCTGAATTGCTTCGAGCCGGGGATAATTTGATGCGGTACTCCCGGGAAGACTGCAAATCACGTTAGACTTTTATGGGGACCGGAAAGACTTTCGGTAGGATTTGTCCTCCCTAGAGATTATTGGCAAAGATGAGCAAAAAATGTCTGTCAAGCTAAAAGACATCCCATTACAGTATGCAAATGCAATAAGGCGCATTTGCCTGAACGGGATCCCGGTATTTGCAATCGATACGGTGGACATCATTGAAAACTCCTCTGTCCTAGCCGATGAGGGACTGACTCACAGGCTGGCACTTGTCCCGCTAAGAACGGATCTTTCCAGGTATGTCGAGCCCTCAAAATGCGACTGCAAGAGCGAGACGGGATGCTCCAATTGCAGGGTGATGCTGGTTTTAGACTCGGGGGACACGAGCGCAACAAGGACTGTCCTGTCCAGTGAGCTGACATCGGAGGACGAGGATGTCAGGCCGACCTCTGGAAAGGTTCCAATCGTAGAGCTGGCCCCGGGCCAAAGGGTCAAGGTCGAGGCATATGCAAGGCTTGGGAGGGGATCAGAGCACGCAAAATGGAACTCTGCAAACATTGCAACACTGACAGAGACAGACAAGGAAAACGAGAGGGTTCTCACAGTTGAGACGACGGGTGCACTAAAGCCAGAGCAGATTGTCCTGTCTGCACTGACAGAGCTTTCAGGCAGACTAAAAGACTTCAAGGCAGCCATGGAACAAGTCAAGGCATAGCTTGCAAGCATACACATTATATTTGGGTTCCAAAACGCATATTCAAATGACAAGTCAGGCAACCATTCAGCTGGCAAAAGATCTCAAGAGGGCCTCAAGGGCAAACGAGGCGCCAATCTGGGGAAGGCTGGCAGAATACGCCCTAAAGCCCTCGATTGCCAGGAGGATCATCAACGTCAACAGGATCGGGGAGCTGACAAAGGACGGGGACGTTGTAGCGTTTCCGGGCAAGGTGCTAGGCACCGGGAGCATTTCACACAAGATCACGCTGTTTGCATTTTCAGTCTCACGCACAGCCGCAGACAAGATTAACGGCGCCGGCGGGAGGATAGTCTCGCAAAAGGATGTCGTGGAGCAAAACCCCACAGGCAGGGGGGTGGTCCTGCTTGGCTGAGAGCTCCGGGGCCGCACAGGCAACAGTCGACGGCCAAGAGAACTTCAAAGAGCCTCCGGGTGCCGATGGTGCAAGAGCCGCACAGGTGGTAGTCGACGGGACGGATCTCATTGCGGGAAGGCTTGCCTCAAACGTCGCAAAGATGCTCCTGCAGGGAACAAGGGTCTCGGTTGTAAACTGCGAGAACATAATGATTAGCGGCTCTAGAAGCAACATCATCAAGGAGTACAGGGACTTTTTGGAGATTGCAAGCATCCTCAATCCCAAGCACGGACCGTACCATCCAAGAAGGCCGGATACGATAATTGCCAGGATGATCAGGGGAATGCTGCCCAGAAAAAAGCCGTCCGGAAAGACCGCACTGGGCAGGCTGAGAACCTACATCGGAACCCCGAGGGGGGTAAAATCGCTCAAAAGGATAGAGCTGCAAAATGCAAGGATGACGAGGACGTCGGCAAACTATACGACCATGGCGGACCTGGGAAGGACGATAGGGTGGACCGAATGACGGTAAAGACTGAGATTTATTTTGCGACAAGAAAGACGTCTAGCGCGCACGTATACATCACAAAGGGCGACGGAAAGATCAGGATAAACAACGTTCCAGTGGAGATGATCCCGCAGGAGCATGCAAGGGAGACAATCCTGGCCCCGCTCGAGGTCGCGGGGGACTTGAGGGAGAAGATAGACATCTCCGTAAGGGTCAGGGGCGGGGGATTCATGGGCCAGGCAGGCGCGGCGGCCACTGCGATCTCCAGGGCGCTGACTGGATGGACAAAATCCAAAAAGGATCCCAGGGACCACCCGCTTTCCAAATCAGCCAGGGAGGACCTGAGGAAGAGAATTTCAGAGTTTGACAAGTATCTGATAAGCGGCGATGCCAGGCGGAAGGAGCCAAAGAAGTTTGGCGGGCCCGGCGCAAGAAGAAGAAAGCAGAAATCATACCGTTAGACCGTGAAGGCCATAATCTTAGCAGGAGGCATAGGAACCAGGGGCAGGCCCTACACGGACTACATCCCAAAGGCCATGATACCGATAGGCGGAGTCCCGCTGATCCAGCATGTCGCAGAGCACCTCGACGCGTTTCCAGTCATCGAGGAGATCATCATAGTCGCCGATCTCAGGGGGCTGGGCGCACAGATACAGAACCACTTCCGCGGGCAGAAGATTGCCAGGAGGATGAGATTCGTGCAGGACTCGCAGAGCGGGACCGGGGGGGACCTAGTTCATGCGGCAGAAGCGCTGGGAAAAACCAGGGAGTTCATCCTGTGGTTTGTTGACAACCTTTGCGCCCTGGACGTGGACGCAATGAAGAGGCAGTTTGATGCGCAGGGGAGCATGGTGTGCATCGCTATCAGGACCAGGCGGAAGGAGGAGACGGGCTTTGCCAGGGTGGTCGGCGGGAAGGTCGTCGAGTTCAAGGAAAAGCCGGTCATGAACCTGCCGCTCTCAGAGTGCCTTGGAATCTACATGATGGACGCAAGAGTCCTGGATCTCATCAGGGGGGTCAAAAAGGCCGACATAGATCTCTCCTTTGACGTGCTAGAGGGCCTCTCAGGGGAGTCGCAGGTCAGTGCCTACGACATAGGGGGCGCCGAGTGGCTCGACGTCGAGTCGCCCGTCATCGTGGACAGGAACCGCAGGCAGGTGGGCAGGATCATAAAACGGATGGGATCCTAGACTGCCTTTCAAAGGAGTCAATGTCCCGCTCGTACCGGAGGGTCAGGGCTATGTCGTCTAGCCCCTCAAGGAGGATCCTCTTCCTGTGTGGGTCTATCTCAAAGGGGATCGACTCGCCGGGCATCGATACGGTCTGGCTCTCCAGGCTCACCTCGACGGGCTGCGACTCCCCCCGTATCCTCCGGACCGTCCGGGCAGGCAGCGAGACCGGCAGGACCCCGTTCTTGAAGCAGTTGCCATAAAAGATGTCGGCAAACGAGGGGGATATTATCACGTCGAACCCAAAGTCCTGGAGGGCCCAGACCGCGTGCTCCCGGCTCGAGCCGCACCCAAAGTTGTCGCCTGTCACCAGTATCCTCGACGAGGAGTATTTTGGATCATTGAGTACAAAGCCCGGGTCGGGCCTGTCCCCGGGAAGAAACCTCCAGTTGTAAAAAAGGTACCTCCCAAAGCCGGACTTTTGGACCAGTTTCAGGAACTGCTTTGGCACGATTTGATCGGTGTCGACGTTTGCCCTGTCAAGGGGGGTGACAACCGTCCTTACGGTGGTGAACCTCTTCATTCTGACATGTCCCACTCCCTCACGTCCACAAAATGTCCGGCGACTGCGGCGGCTGCCGCCATTACCGGGCTTACCAGGTGGGTCCTTCCGCCGGCGCCCTGCCTTCCCTCAAAGTTCCTGTTCGAGGTGCTAGCGCAGCGCTCCCCGGGCCGCAGTATGTCTGGATTCATGCCCAGGCACATGCTGCATCCGGACTCGCGCCACTCAAAGCCGGCCTCCCGGAAGACCCTGTCAAGGCCGATCTGCTCTGCCTGCCGCTTTACCATCTGCGAGCCCGGCACCACCATTGCCCTGACGCCCGGCGAGACCCGCCTGCCCCGGATGGCGCGCGCAGCATCCCGGAGATCCTCAAGCCTTGCGTTGGTGCAAGAACCGATGAACACCCTGTCTACCGGGATGTCAGTCATCGGGGTTCCGGACTTTAGATCCATGTACTCCAGCGCCCTCTGGACGCCGAGTTTCCGGGACTCGTCGTCCGGGGATGCCTCCTCCGGATACGGGACGGAGTCAGTCACGTCACAGGTCATCCCGGGATTTGTGCCCCAGCTTACCTGGGGGGCGATGCTGCCCGCATCGATGCTGTACGACCTGTCAAACCGGGCGTTCGGGTCGGTCCTCAGGCCGGCCCTCCACTCGTCGACCAGCTCGTCATAGTTTTCAGGGGTGAACTGGCGCCCACGCGAGTACTCGAATGTCTTCTCATCGGGCGCGATCAGGCCCGCGCGGGCCCCGCCCTCCACGGACATGTTGCATACAGTCATCCTCTGCTCCATGGACAGCTCCTCGACTGCCTCCCCGCGGTACTCGACGACGGCTCCCGCCCCGCCTGCGGTTCCGATGTTCCTGATGATCGACAGGATTATGTCCTTGGCAGTGACCGCAAGCGGGTTCCTGCGCCTGCCCTCGACCCGGATTTCAAACGACTCGGGCCTGCTCATCCACAGGGTCTGGGAGGCCAGCACGTGCTCGACCTCGCTTGTCCCGATGCCAAACGCCAGCGCGCCAAACGCCCCGTGGGTGGAGGTGTGGCTGTCGCCGCAGACAATCGTGGTTCCAGGCAGCGTCACGCCCAGCTGGGGCCCGATCACGTGCACGATTCCCTGGTTCGGACTGCCGATGCCAAACAGCCGGATCCCAAAGTCCCGGCAGTTTTTGGCCAGCGTCCTGATCTGTATCTCCGAGGTCTGGTCTGCCATTGGCAGCGACCTGTCGGTGGTAGGCACGTTGTGATCCACGGTTGCAACCGTAAGATCGGGCCGGCGAACCCTGCGCCCGCCGGCCCTCAGCCCTTCAAAGGCCTGCGGGGAGGTGACCTCGTGGACCAGGTGCCGGTCAACGTAGAGCAGGGAGGGCCCGTCCTCCTTTTGGGCGACGACATGGCTGTTCCAGATTTTTTCAAATAGCGTTTGGGGCATTTTTACTCGGGTTTGAACTTGAACAGTCCGCCTGCGGCAATAATCCTTCCTATGATATCTGGGAACGGCTTTATCGGGTATGTCTCGTCTTTTGTAATGTTGGTGATCCTGCCCTCGTCGGTGCTGATGTCAAGCTCGTCGCCCCCGGAGATCCTCCTGTACGTGTCCTCGTCAATCTCAATCGGCAGCAAAAACGCGCCGTCAACTGAGTTTCTGTAGAAAATCCTGGCAAAGGACACGGCAAGTATGGCCCGGATCCCGGAGTGGGACAGCGCTATGGGGGCATGCTCGCGGCTGGAGCCGCAGCCAAAGTTTCTGCCCGCCAGGATAAAGTCGCCCGGCCTTACCTTGGAGTGAAAGTTCGGATCCAGCCCCTCCATTGCATGGGACGCCAGCTCCTCGTAGTCATGCACCTTCAGGTACTGCCCGGGGATTATGACGTCGGTGTCTATGTTGTCCCGTTCGTATTTTATCACGCCCCCCCTCATGGCAGATCCCTCGGATCGGTGATTTTGCCGGTTACCGCGGAGGCCGCGGCCACCATCGGGGACGCCAGATAGGTTTGAGAGTCCACGTGGCCCATCCGCCCGGGAAAGTTCCGGTTGGTCGTGCTGATGCATATCTCGTCCTTTGCCAGGACGCCCATGTGGGCGCCGCAGCAGGCGCCGCAGGTCGGGGGGCCCACGGTCGCGCCGGCATCCAGGAATATCTTGACCAGGCCGTCCTCCACTGCCCGCTTGTAGATGGATATGGCGGCGGGAAGCACCTCGGTCCTGATCCTGACCCGGCGGCCCTTCAGGACTCTTGCGGCGGCCTCTATGTCCTCGTACTTTGCCCCGGTACAAGAGCCGATGTATGCCTTGTCCAGTTCGACTGACGGGGCCTCCCTGACTATGGAGATGTTTTCTGGCGAGAACGGCTTTGCGACGACGGGCTCCATCTCGGATCCCACGTACTCAAAAACCTCCGCATACTCTGCATCATCATCGCCCCTGACCGGGGTATAGCCTGCAGCCCCGCGCGCCTCCAGGTAGTCAAAGACCCTCTGATCAGGCTCGATGAACCCGTTTTTTGCGCCGGCCTCCGTGGTCATGTTGCAGAGCGTCAGCCTGCCCTCGACTGACATCTCGTCTATCCCGGTGCCGCCAAACTGCATCGCCTTGTAGGCGCCGCCGTCGGTGCCGATGTCGCCGATTATTCTAAGGATAAGATCCTTTGCCATCACGTGATCCGGCAGCCTCCCGTCTAGCCTAAAGTATATGGTTTCGGGAACCTTGAACCAGATCTGGCCGTTGAGCAGCACGTATGCGATGTCGGTGTGCCCCAGGCCGCACGCAAAGGCCCCCAACGCGCCGGTCGTGTTCGTATGCGAGTCACCGCCGACATAGACCTCGCCGGGCAGGACCATGGCCTCCTCGTGGGACAGCGTATGGCAGATCCCGTACTGCCCCAGCCCGTACTTGAAGTGCCTTTTTATGCCGTAGTTCCTTGTAAAGTTTGACAGCTTTACGATGTTTTCCGCGGAGGCCTTTTCGGCGGAGGGGACAAAGTGATCCTCGGCAACCCAGACGCGCGAGGGATCCCAGAGCTTCTCAGTCGAGATGCCCTGCTTTTGCAGCCTGTCAAACACCTTGAGCACCCCGGGCCCCGATACGTCGTGTACCATTACCTTGTCCACCCGGGCAAACACCACGTCGTCGGGGGCCAGTCTCTCCTTTCCAGACGCGCGTGCCAGGATCTTCTCTACGGCGTTCACAATCCCAAAATCCCCGCCTAGAGATTAAAAGCTTTTCAGAAGGATAAAAAGACGCGGTGCAGGATCAGGGGCATGGCGCTGGAGGCCCACCCGCTGGCTGTTGACAGGAAGTCCGACGAGTTCCCGCTGTTTGATGATCTGGTCCTGGCCCTGGAGAAAAACGGCGTCAGGATGGAGGACGGGGACGTCCTGGCCGTGTCAAGCAAGTACGTTGCAGGCTCGCAGGGCAGGGTCGTAAGCCTGGAGGGCGTCAGGCCGTATCCCGGCGGGGCGAAGATTTCAAGGAGGTTCCGCATCCCCGAAAGGTTTGCAGAGGTGATTCAGAGGGAGTCGGACTCGGTGCTCGGGGGGATGGCCGGATTCGTCATGTCTGCCGTAGACGGCGTTCTGGCCCCCAACGCGGGAATCGACAGATCAAACGCGGTGGGAGGCGGGGTTGTCCTGTACCCGAGCAGTCCGTACCAGACAGCCGAGGAGCTGAGAAGGAAGATCTTTCTGAGATTCCTGGTCAGCGTGGGGGTGATAGTCACCGACAGCAGGCTGATGCCGGCAAGGGTCGGGACGGTCGGGGTCGCAATCGGGTGTGCGGGAATCGAGCCGGTCAACGACATGAGGGCGCAAAGGGACCTGTGCGGGAACCCGCTAAAGGTCACCATCCAGGCCGTTGCAGACGGCCTGGCAACGGTTGCAAACCACAGCATGGGCGAGGGCTCCGAGTCAAGGCCGTATGTCGTGATAAAAAAATCGGATGCGAGGCTGACGGCAAGGAGGATTCTTCCCGGCGAGGCTTCGGTATCGCATGATCAGTGCGTATACGTGCGCAGCCTGAGAGGGCAGTCCAGTTTTAAATAGGGCCCAGATGGCAGGAGCTCCGTTGGAGTACCATACGAAATATCCAAAGACCATAGTCCTAGAGGAGGGCAGAAAGGAGAGGCTGGACGCAGGCCCCGGGGAGGGGGTAGAGCAGCTGCACGTCATCGTCAGGGAGAAGTTCGAAAGGCTGTACCGTGTTTTTAGGGACGAGGGATTCACCGGGGTGAAATTCGAGCACAGGCGGCCGCACCAGCTGGGAAGGGGCCTTTCACTGAAGCTGGGCAGGCCCTGGGAGATGCACGTAAGACTGTCAAGGATGGACGGGGAAAGGATCATGATCCATGCAGAGGTCGAGGTCTCCAGGGACTATATGCAGCACCTGTTCTCCCAGAGGACCCCGGTAGTTTACGAGGTGATGAAAATCCTGGAAAGAAACCAGATAGAGTGCAGGATCTGGAATGAAAGGATAAGAAAATACGTCTCTGCGGTTATGGAAAACTACAGGATCAGGCTGTCCACGCCGAGCCTGCCTGCGTTTGCATGGAAGCCCATGGTGTTCTCGATTGGAACCGTGGGGCTGCTCTACCTGGTAAAGTACCTGCTTACGATATAGGGGCCTAGATGCCGAGGCTCTCTGCCTTGGTCAGGTCAAGGTATACCTTGTCGCCGACTGAGAGGTTCATCTCCTTGTATTCATGCATGTCAAGCTTGATGGATGTGACGCCGGAGGTCATCCCGGGCCCTCCCATTCCGGAAAGCATCTTGTTGAGATCCTTCACCATGTCATTCATGTTTGAAAACCCCATTACCTTCGGGCTTCCAAGCGGGCTCGGCGGCTGCCCCACCCCCTCCCGCATGTCCTTTGCGGACATTAGCGACACCACGACGTAGGGCTGCCCGTCGGGTGCAGAATCAATGCTCTTGACGACGTATTCTTTTCTCATGCCTGTTCAAAGACAGGGTGTCCTTATAATTTTAATGTACGATGCTGGGTTGTCCGATTTTTTCCTACAGGCTGTCCTCCTGTCCCGGACGGCCAGGACGGCGCAGATGGCAACGCAGGCGCCATGTGCGGCCATGCCCTGCCCGGAGTGCGGCGCGGGGCACGAGTCCCCGACCGGCAGTGCCGCCCGGGGCAGGCTCTTGCGAGAAGGCGTGCCGCCGGCGCGGCCACGCCGAGGCAGTCTTCTCGCCTACAAAGGCCGGGTTATCACCTACTCATAAGAACTCATGAAAACCACACGATGTCATCCGGATCGAGGCTTGCAGGATGGGTAGAAGTTCAGAAAAACACATGGGTTAGGCCATGTGGGTGGAATTACGCGGCTGCCCCCGTGTCAAGACAGGGCCCATGGCCGCGCCACGGATCCGTCCACGATATCGGCAGTCATTACGCCACGGCTTGGCTCGGATCACCGAAGGCACGCCCCAGAGCCACGGTTCTGGGCAGCGCCGGGCCATTCACACGGCTTAGTCATGGATCGCCTCCCGGGTTGTCCGATTTTAGAACCTTTAATTAGAAATTTCAGCCCACCAGATCAATGAGCGAGCAGCCCCTTGAGGTAAACTGCGTATACTATGGAATCTCCCCCTGGGAGTCGGAGGTCGCATACGGGTACTTTAACTCAAAGTTCAGGGTCACGCAAGAGGAGATCGAGCCAGACGACGACGATTTTGTAAGCTATCTCAAGATAGTGATTCCGGTCCGATTCAGCGAGGAGTTCTTCAAGTGGTTCGAGTTCAGGCGGTGGGAGAAGGTCAAGGCGCTGTTCAAGGAGATGAAGCGGCGCAGGGGCTCTGGAAACGCGCTAAAGATCGAGATAATCTTCAAGGGAATGCCGTCAATCAGGTTCATCGTGGATGTAGGTGAGAAGCAGTGGTTTTCAAACGCCATAGAGAAGATGGACTTTGTCTTGGAGCTTATTCCGTACCAGCTGATTCCAGAAAAACTTCCCGAAAAGGTAAGCCGGGTCACCTACAGGTTCGACTCGGGATCCGCCAGGTGGAGGGTTTTTTCGGCCAACGCACTAGATGTCGAGTATGTGTTCAGGAACAGCCAGTGGGTAAGACCCGCTACCTGAGATCCTTTTCCAGTGGCTCCAGCATGGAGTGAAACTCCTTGTACTTTGCCTCCAAAAACTCGAGGGATTCGGATAGCTTTTTGGATTTGCCGTACTTGTAGCGGATCAGCTCCCTGTGATGCCAAAAGTTCCTCCCGTCCCCTGCCGAGACGGTCGTAAAGTAGTCAGGCCCCTTTAGGCCGTCGGGGATTTTTAGATCGTAGGGAAACAGCATCTCGACGATAAACCACTCGTCGCCGTCAGGATAGTCAGAGCCGGTCTCGATGTCAAAGAAGATGTGCAGCAGGTCACTCTGCATCAGGCCGTCGTCTTTGATGTCGGGATGTTTCACGCCGGACTTTCTAAAGTCCAGACTCATCAGCTGGGGCTCAAAGAATCCCCTGATGATTGACCTTCGAAAAATCCTGTTTGCCTCATTGATGTTCAAGGATTACTGGAATTGGGCAGGCTTGCCTATAACTTCTTTGGGCAGGCGCCGCGTGCCTTGTGCCTCCGCGCCCTTTCGGCATCAGGCAGGTGTCACGCTCCCCGCCGCTGCCGGTTCGGTCATTGTACGCCGTCGGGCTCGCGTGCGGGGGCCGTCTGGGGCCCGTGCCGGGCTAGTCTGACACGTGTGTGGTCCTGGACATTATCTCGTCGATGATCTCCTGCGCCCTGAGCCGCTCTGCGGCCATCGAGTCTGCCAGCCGCTCAAGCCGGACATCTCCCGGCAGGACCGCCGGATGCTCGTATGGAATCACGGATCTTGGCTCCCGTACAAGCTGCGCCGCATCAAAGACCAGCACGGCCCTGTCCTGCTCGGCCTGCACGAGCGTTGCAAAGTTGGAGTTCATCCTG
>CAYGCI010000010.1:0-17753 GCA_964348355.1 uncultured Nitrosopumilaceae archaeon
ACCAGAGCCATGCACAGCTGCCTTTCGGCGAGGATCATCTCCGAAAAGGAGCGCACGTGCCGTATCGGCGCCACAAAGCAGTCCCCCTCCGTCACGGCAAACGCCATGTGGTTGTGCGGCCCCGCCCCGTGGCGCCCGGCACAAGTCCTGCATTTCGGGCTTTTTGCAAACTGGATCTGCTTGTGCCACAGCAGAAAGTCCGTCGCGTCGCGGTCCCTCTTCTGGCGGTTGCACCTGAAGCATAGCGCCTGCATGTTGTCCGGGACGTCGGCCCCTCCTCGCGCTATGGGGACGATGTGATCGATGTCAAGCGGGGTCTTGGTTGCTGGGGTGCCGCATGCAACGCACACCCCCTTTGATTTTGCCAGGATGTCGTACCTGAGGTTCGAGAGGGCCATGCGTTCGGGGGTTACCCTCCTGCCGAGTATCCAATAGTCCCGGTCGAGGAACTCCTCTAGTCTATAGTCGCACAGGGCTATCAGCTCGGCCCTCTGCTCGTCGGACAGCTCCACGTCAAGCCGCAGCCTGTACGACTGGCTCCCCCTGTCATACTCGGCCACCTTCTGCTTCCTGACGAGGGTGTCGTGCGGCCACCTCTTTACTATCTTCTTGTAGTATTCCAGGTACGCCCTGTCCTGGCCCACAAAGCTGCTTGCAATGTCGCCGACCGTGGCCGACCCGCCGTCTGACTCTAGGATGGTCCTGATCATGAGGGGCTGATAGATGTGCGTCATGCGCATGCGCCTGCGTATGAAGTCCCTCAGCCCCTCATAGTCCAATGTAAGGACTGCCTGTCGCAGGTTAAAAAACACTGTGCGGCCCGGCTTGCAGGAGCCCGCTCCCCACTGATGCGGCGCGGGGGGCGTGGCAGTGAAGACCCTGATCGGCGTGCCGCATAAGGGGACAGGCTGCTACGCTGCATGAATGATAACAAATAACTAGTCCCGTCCATGAGTGGTCTTCATGCCGATGCGAAAAAAGGGCAAACATGAGCGCTGGGCGGATCAACGTGAAAAAAGACGAAGGAGCAAGAAGTCAAAATCAGGCAAGGCCCGCTCCAGGTGATGGCCAGCTTTTTACCAAGTCAGTAGAGTGGATTCCATGGATCCCCTGGTTAAGGTTACAGAGGCGTATGAAAAGGGTGTAATCCCGGAGAAGGCCTATTCGCTGATCCGGCAGCGGTTTCCGATTGCCGTCTCTGGCATAAACAGAATCGAGAAGGCATCGGGCATGCGGTTTCCGGTGGCCTATGTCAATCCATCGGTGACCGTCACCGCGCCTGACCCACGCTCGTACCAGTACGGGATACTCTTTGCACGAACCATCCCGCTGATTCACGAGGACGCCCTCCGGGTCGTAATCCAGATTTCAGCGCCGCTGGTCGCCTACGGACTGAAGGGAACGGTCCACGCAATCCTGGCACACGAGTTCCTGCACTACCTGGAGCTGGTAAGGAGGGTCTCCAAAATGGAGGTGCTCTCCGACGAGGTCTCCGGAAGCCTGTTTGAAAACGTATATGCGGATGAAACCCGGCTTTTTGAGCCAAGGGCAGTCTTTGCGGACAGGACCCTGCTCTCACACATAACCAGGAAATTCCCGTCCGGCTTTCGGGATTACAAGCTGGAGGACAAGGTGGTCAAGCTCTGGATTGACAGGGGACTGCCAAAGAGTACCGTCGCCCTTGATACAAACATTGCAAAGATTTCCGCCGACTCTCTGGCAAAGATACGGCTTGAGCCGGCCCTTGTCAAGAAAATCGGCGAGCTGGAGGCAAAGAGTGCAAGGGTTCGCAAAAGGAGGCTTTACTGATTGAACTCCGTCAGGCCACACTTGCCACACGTGTGCCTGTCCTTGTGATCTGACATGAACACCCCCTTTCCGCATCTGGAGCACGCCTTTCTTATCCTGGTTGCCTTGTCCCCATCAACCTTGTAGTAACCGTGAACCTTTGGACTGGAGCCCTTTCTTGACATTACTTGTCCTTCTCCACGGCCTCGGCTGCAGGCGCCTCCCCGGTTGTGGCCTCTTGCTCGGCGGCCTGCTCCCCTGCCTTTTTCCTTGCCCTGTCCAGTCTTGCAAAGACTGTCGGATTGACCTGCCTTTTGGCCAGATTCTCGTCCTCATACACATAAAACGTCCCGGTCATCAGCGCCTTTCCCACGTGTGACCTCATGTTGATTGGAATGACAACCTTGCCGTCCAGCTTGAACTCCCTCGTAACCATGTCTACTGCGTCCAGTTTCTTGAGCTTGCCGCCAAGACCCGCGAAATTACAGACAAGCTCCCTCCTGGACAGGAACGTGTTGCTCACGTCGCTTACGGCCTCGATCACGGACATGTACCCAAAACCCTCCCCGCAGCGCATATAAATCTTGATTGGGCCAGAACAAGAAATTTAAGAAATCACGTCGGGCTTTTTTCATGGAACGATACATGCTCCACTTGGAGAACCGGCAGTACGTGCCGAGAAACTCCAGGGATATAGTGCACAAGGCCAGGGATTTGTGCCGGGGCATTGCAGCCTCCATCCGGGTCTGCAGGGTGGCAAGCAAGTTCGTAGAGCTGGACGTCTCGGTAGGCAGGGATGACTTTGATGCCGTTGTAAGCAGGCTGGAGTCGATTGGAAGGCTGGACAACGCCCGGCATGTCGTCGAGGAGAGCATATCAAAGGACGACGGGATAAGGGACGGGATCTATTACTATAACCACGAGCGCTTCTGGGAGGCCCACGAGGCCTGGGAGGGCGCCTGGAAAAAATGCAGGGGGGAGGAAAAGTCCCTGGTTCAGGGCCTGATACTGCTTGCGGTCTCGTTTGCGCACTGCCAGAAAGACGACGACCTGATAGGACTGAACATGCTGACCCGCGCAGAGGAAAAAATCGGAGACTATTCTGGCAGCTATCACGGAATCGACATTGACAGGATCAGGGACAAGATAGCCAGGATGAAGGAGAACCGCCGACTGGTCAGGTTCGATGTCTGATCAGGTCAATCGCGGTCTGGACCACCTGCGCCCCCTCTAGCAGGCCGATGCTGCCCTTCCTTGCCTCCGACTCTGTAGTCCGAACCGTACCGTCGTTTTTGACCATGTCTCCTGACACAAGCACCGGGACGGGATCATCGCTGTGTCCCTTGTTGATGCACGGCGTGGAGTGATCCGCCGATACAACCACTGCCACCCTGCCCGTATCAATGCCGTCTAGCAGCGTACCGAAGAACCTCCTGTCGATCTCCTCGATGTTCTTCTTCTTGCCCACTGCGTCCCCGTCGTGCCCGAACTCGTCTGGGCCCTTTAGGTGCACATAAATCGCGTTCTGCGTCTCCATTGCCCCTGCCGCCACCCTTGCCTTTTGCTCATAGTCTGTCAGGCCGCCTGCCTCAAAGGCCTTCATTTGCAGCACCTTGGATATTCCCAGCTCCACGGGCATGTCCACGATGCACGAGAACCTCATCGCGTACTTTTCGTTGATGGGCACCACCTCGGGATACCTGTTCCCCGCGTCCCTCAGCAGGATGCAGCTGAGAGGCTTTTTGGACTCTTCGGCGCGCCTTTTGTTGATCTGGCTCTCCCCCATGATTTTAATCGACTGCTCGTTGAACTCGTTTACTATCGACGCCGTAAGCCTCGAGCTGTCGTCCTCCCGCAGCGGCAGGCACTTTTCAACCGTCAGATAGTCCCCCACCGCCTTTGCGACCCCCATCCCACCTATGTTGCTGTACGCGGGATCCGTGTTGGTGATCTCCGATGAGAGCCCGCCCCCGCCCGATCTGATTCTGACGGTCACCCTGTGACCTATGGTGGGTGCAACGACTGCCGACGTGCCCGGGTGTGAGAATTTTATCTTGCCCTCGATCTCTTCTGCAATCCCGTCTGCATCCTGCCTTTCGATGTGCCTTCCGGCCCGCCTGTCGGTAATCGCGCCGCTGCCATCCAGGGTGGCATAGTTTCCGCGCAGGGCCAGATCCCCGTTTCTAAAGTCGACTCCCACCCCGATTGCCTCGATCACGCCCCTCCCGACATAGTCGGCGTGTGCAAACTTGTAGCCGAGCATGTTAAAGACCGCAATGTCCGATTCGGGGGCGATTCCCCGGCCTACAGAGATTACCTCGCCCTGGGCCCCGTTTCTTGCCAGCCCGTCCATGACCGGAGTGTCGGCCGCCTCCAGCGGGGTCCTTCCACCCAGGTCCGGGTGCGGCAGGTCGCCGACGCCGTCCAATAACACGTAAATCATGCGCACGTTGGAATTGTCCGAAATTTTGATCCCCGTGTGCTTTTCGGCGGCAGGTACTTTAAAGCTTCATCCGGGCTGGCGATCAGGACACCGGCACTCACCCCACGTCGCGGGCATCACGTCCTGTCCCGGCGTCCCTCCGTCCCCGATTGTGTTTTTCACAAGACTTGTTTTTTCAAAAGCCGGGGTTTTACGTAAACGTTTTAACGCACAAAACTCGCAAAAGACACATGGGAGACATGAGAAAGGACTATGTTTCTGAACGGTTCATGATTGTAAGCCCGACAGACCCGATCATCAGGGATGCAAAAAAGCTCCCCTATGCACCGGGAAACGAGTCCATGACGAGCCCCTCAGTCCTGTCCCTGGTGGCAAAGGACGGCATGCTGCAGCGCCTGCAGGACGGCGAGGGCGAGTATGTCGAGGGCTGGTCGATCCGCGTCTTTGAGTCAAAAAACCCCGTGGTCTCGGTAGAGACCGAGAACACCTACAGCGACAGGCCCCATTACAGCGAGCCTGCATACGGGTACCACTATATAGTCGTGGCATCGCCGAACCAGAAGGACAGCCTTGCGACCCTGGACGTCGAGCAGTGGTCCAACATCCTGGTGGTGGTACAGGACAGGATGAGGTGGCTGTACACCCAAAAGGGGGTCACCTATGTCTCGATCTACGCAGATCATGGCGAGCCTGCCGGAAGCCTCAACTCACACCCCCACCTCAACATAGTCACGTTTTCGACAATCCCGCCCGTAATCGAGGAGGAGGCGGAGGCGTCGCACAGAATCCTCAATGAAAAGGGGGTGTGTCCGATGTGTCAGACCGTAAGCGAGGAGACCGGGGGCCCCAGGCAGATACTCCAGACGGAGGGATTCATCGCATTCTCGCCCTGGTCTCCCTCGTATCCGTACGAGTTCTGGGTATCCCCAAAAAAGCACACCACCAGCTTTTCAAAGATAACCCAAAAGGAGATCAACGACCTCTCGCTGATCCTCCGCGCGACCCTGGGGGGGCTCTCAAAGACCGTCAGGAACGTGTCGTACAACATGGTCTTCCACCTATCCCCGGAAAAGAAAAACAGCCGGCAGATACACTGGCATATCGAGGTCTATCCCATCACAAAGCCCTGGTCTGGCCTGGAGCGCGGATACGGGATCTTCCTAAACGACGTCTCCCCGGAGGACGCCGCCGAAAAGCTGGGGGCCTCGTGCAGGAGGGAGCTTGCCGGCCTGGTGGGAATCGTCTAGCCCCATGGTTTATTTAGAAACCGTCTGATTCCAAGTCATGGCAGTGGAGAAGTACATCGCGGCTGCGAGCCTCGGACTCTTTGCCATGTTTGCAGGCGAGATAGTCACCGTATATCACTTTATGATTGATCCCGCCACCGAAATGTTCGAGCCGGAGCCAAAACTGCTGCAGTTCATATCGATCGGCGTCGCGCCGGCGGCAATAATGACCGGCGTTGCGTACATAATGTCGCGCCGCCACGGCTCGAGGATCATAGGGGCGATGATCGTCTCCGGCGGGATCATCATGCTGGCCGGCATGGCCTATACGTATACGATAGCGGATCAGATCCAGGACGAGTTCAGGCTGGACTCTGTAATGATGGTGCCCCCGGTATTCATGGCGGTCTCGGTGCCCGTCATGGTATTCGGGGCGCTGCTGTTCAGGATCAAAAGGCGGCGGGTCCGGAAGGACTATCTGTGATCAAACCTCATTCCGCTGGACGTCCTGGAGAATCCCAGCCTTTCGTAGAATCCCCGGACGTCGTCCTGGCAGTCGAGGACCGTCTTGTAGCACCCCCGGCCCCGGGCATAGTCGAGCGCGAACCCTATCAGCATCCTGCCCACCCCCATGCCCTGCATCCCGTCTGCCACTGCCACGTCCTCGATGTGTCCCACCATGCCTCCGCCGTGGATGAACTTTTGCTCGATGAGCAGCGTGGTCGAGCCCACGATCCTGCCGTCCATCTCTGCGACGAAGATCCTGTGGTTCGGGTTTGCGAGTATCGAGGAGAGGATCCCGCGCGCCTCCACCGGATCCAGATCGCTTGCCGTTCTGAGGGCATCCAGCGACTCTAGGAACCCGTTTTGCAGGTCCGCGCCCCTGATCTCCCTGACTGTGGCACCCGGCATGCTAGATCTTTCCCAGCTTCTGATAGAACCGCTGGTACGCCCTCCGGTACGATGCCTTGTCCCCGATGTCCACAAAGCCCCTTTTTGCAAGATAGCTGTCCACCGGCCTTTTCTGCGATATCGCCCTCTTGACCACGCTGTCCATCCCATACGGCCTGTTTTTTGGTATGTATGACAGAACCCCGGGGTTCATGACATAGCATCCCATGTTGATGCTGGCCTCGATCTCCGGCTTTTCGTTCCACCTCTTGACCCTTCCTGACCTTGACGTCTCGATGACCCCGTACTGGATGTTGGTTCTGTACTCGTATAGGCCCATCGTGATAAACGGCCTCCTTTTCTGGTGCTGCCTTATCATGCCCCGCAGGCTAAAGTCAAAGACCGAGTCCCCGTACATGCATACAAAGTCCCCGTCCAGGAGTCTCTCGGCGGTCTTGAGCTGGCCTGCGGTTGCAAGCGGCCTTGCAGATACCGCATACTCTATATCCACTCCGAAGTTGCTCCCGTCCTCAAAGTAGTCCTGGATAGTCTTTCTCAGGTAGCTGACGCACAGCACGACTGACCTTATGCCGTTTTTCCTGTTCCACTCGAGCAGGTGCTCCAGCAGCGGCTTTTCGCCCAGCGGCAGCATCGGCTTTGGCATGAATGTCGTGTATGGCTGGAGCCTTGTGCCCAGCCCGCCCGCCAGGATTACCGACTTCATAGGGAATCGTAGCTCCGTGGGTATTTATGTTCGATTATGGAGCTCTTCAAAAGTCTGATCCACGGCACCGTCCGCGGCTTTTCCAGAAATCCGCCATGCTGGATCACGGATGCAATGATCCCCGGATCGTCACGGCGCACAATGGCGCCGGGGCCGCAAGACCCCGGCCCAGATGTGGGGCAATTATTTTAATTTTTGCCCCGAGCTAGACTCTTGCACAGCCCTGCCTAAAATTTGAAACTTTCAAAAATCACCACAATGATCAGCGGATCCCTGACCAAAAGAGTAATGGATCATGGGACATCACGTATGGTATAACCGTGGTTGTCGCCTAATTCCATTTATTTGGATCAATCTGCACGTTTTTCTGAATTTCCGCCCTTTTGCACGCCTGGCCCATATGGTGTATAAACGGTTTTCAGGAATTCTGATGAATTAGGCGACAACCCCGGTATAACCTGACACACACGTACAATGCAAAGTACGTAGAGGGCACATGTTATGCACAAAGACTGATACAAAGAACACCAGCAACCTGATGCCTTGATTCCTGCTTGTGGTCTTGTCCCGTACCTGCCTGTATCCCGTCTCGGCACCCCACTTGCAGAGGATCTGGATTTGCTCACACCTTTGGTGAATTATTTTATGCTGCCTGCCAGTCGTTGAGGAGGGCTACATTTCAGCCTATTGTCATTTTCCCGGTGCCAGGCAGTATAATTCCTTCTTCCCACCATGTTCGCGCACGCCTGACTTTACTATAATGCCGTGGTCGACGTAATACTGGACAATCTGCTCGGCCGTCATACCAAGATGTTCCATCGTGCCCGAGCCCCAACTGCGGATATAATTTGACATCCACCTGAGCCCGGCGCCACCCCAGTCGGGCGGCCGCCCGGCGTCCCTCAGGAATAGAACCAAACCCGAATTTTCCAATGAGTCCAGCTGCCGGGCGTCAAGGTTTCTCGGCGGCGTTGATTCCTTCATGATACTATACTGTCTCGATCTTTATATTAAATTTCTTGGCAATATCGTCCAGTGATATGCCCCTCTCGGCAAGAAACTCCGGAATGCTGCTGTCCTTTGTGATTGCCAGTCCGACCGGATTGCGGGGAAGTTTGAATGGCTTCGTGTTGTCCATTCTTGCCTCAAGCTGGCTCGTGTTTTCCTTACCCAAAGACTGCCCAAACTTCATACTCTTGCTTATTCCACGGTCATGCTTATGTTTGGATTCAAAGCCTTTAGGATCCCATCCTTCCTGAGATCCGCCGATGCCTGTTTGTACTGTTTTTTGTACTCGGGACTTGACCGCACATCGTCATCAAGTTTGGTGCTCTTCATACTCCTGTCGGGATCCTCCCTCATCACCGCATCAATGCCTCCGTCGCCGCAAAAGTCCGATTTGGGAGTCTCATCGCTGTGCCTGCTGGCAGGATGCGGCCTGATTTTTTTGTCCTCTCTCCTATCTCTTTCCTCGGCAAACCGCCTTCCGCCACCCCCGGCCTTGCCCTCTTTGGTTGGAACACCGCCGTCACTCATGCCTGTCCTGCCCCTGATCTCATCTTCTGGAATGTGGGCAGCAGCATGCGAAGCCAAGCGTGTCGGGCTCTTACAATGCACTCGGCTGGGTGCGCCGCCTGCAGTACGAGAATAGGGAATTCCCGCCTGTCTGGCACGCCTGCACAGATCAACCCCGTGAGGACTAGAACAGAATTTCGGCGTACGGCTCAAGCGATGGTACCCCCTCTTGCCGCCAATCAACACAAGAACATGCATGATTGTACTAAAAAGAGCGAAGGGTATTGTGTAATAACCCGGCAAAGGGGCACTGGCTGCAAACCCCGGCGCGGGCAATCAGATGTAGGCGCGGGACATTTTTGGATCAGCCCATCTGACTCGGCCCTAGAAGACTCCGCTGATCTTGTCAATGATCTCCTGCGGACTTTTCCCAAATACCAGTATCATCGGCTCCTTTCCCCAGTCGCCCTTGTGGAAGATCACGTCCGGCGCATACTCTGTCCCTGCAAGCGCGGATCTAATCCCCCATGGGACCGACGAGCCCTCCCTTCCTCTGACGGGGGCAGGCTCCAGGCCTCTGTCATAGCTTAGAATCCTCAGTTTTTTCGACCCCAGCCTGTCTAGGGTTTTTACGTCATATTTCACGTTGACCCCGGAGCGGATCTCTGGGAATTTCCTGCTGACCTCCAGTACCGCAGCTGCCACCTGTCTTGACCCCCCGAAACACACCCCACCTGCAACGACCCGCCCCCCCCCAGCCCTGACGATCCTGCCTGCAATTCCGGCAACGTCGTCGATTCGTTTTGGACTGCGCCTTGAGAAGACAAAGTTGGTCTGGCACTCCGGTATTGCCCTGTGTATGTTGCCCATCTCGACAAACTTTGCGATCCCCCCCGCAAGCTCGTCTTTGATCTTATCCTGCAGTCCATGCTCGGCTATTTTGACGCCCCTGCCGATTCTCCTTGCCCCGATGATTGAGCGTCTTGCAAACTCGCCTGCAAACTCGGCCGCCCTGAGGATATCGTCCCCCCCTGCTATGGATACTGCCAGTGCCGCCGAAAACGCGCATCCGCCGCCGTGGTTCTCGGCCCTGATTTTGCCTGATATGATTTTTCGTTTTTTCGACTTTGTCCTGACAAAGTCTGCGATACCGCCGCCCTCGTCGATTCCGGTTATGATGACGTTTCTTGCCCCCATCCTGATAATCCTGTCTGCTATCCTCTCAATGTCTGACTTTTTGGTCATTTTGATGCCAGAGATGACCTCTGATTCCTGCACGTTTGGGGTGATCGCGTACGCCAGCGGGACGATCCGCTCCAGAAAGTCCCCCACCGATTCCTTTTTCAGCAGGATCCCGCCCGTCGTGGATCTTACCACCGGATCGACTACGATTGGGGCACTCGATGACCTCAGGGCATCATGCAGCACTGCAATGATCCCCGAGTCATAGACCATGCCTATCTTTATCGCGTCGACTTCAAAGTCTGACAATACGGACTCGATCTGACTCTTGACTGCCCTGGCGGGCACCGGCGTGGTCGTGTGGTATCCTGACGTATTCTGGCCCGTGATCGCAGTGACCACGGTAAGGCAGTAGCTGTCAAGGAGCTGCGCGGTCCTGATGTCGCCCTGTATTCCCGCACCCGCAGAGGGATCCGATCCCCCTATTGACAAGATGTTCGTGGCCATCTGTTGCTGTAGTGCCTGGTCTGGTATTTGTCTTAATCCTTCCATCCGTCGCAGACCGTTTCTGGCAAGGCTTCCCGCATTTCATGCCGGAGTGTGGCAGGCCGTGCTAAAAAAACGGGGGGTGTTGCGGAATAACCAATGGAGGCGGCCTGCCGCAAGGAGGCCGCGCCCCTACAGCGTCATGGCTCCCCGAAAGATACAGAAGCTACGCATACAACACGACAAGCGCAAGGAGGCCGCGCCCCTACAGCGTCATGGCTCCCCCTTGAGCCGCCTTGCAGAGGGGCTCTGCCGTATCACAGAATCGGTGTGGGGGGGCTCATCCCTCCCGGATTGGGGCTTGAACCGGGCTAGCTTTGCTATAGTCTGAAGGCCTGACTTGGGCGGGTCAGGATACCTCGCTGGCGCACTTGAATGAGCAAAAATCCCCGCTGTTGGTATTGTGGTATTCCCTGCCACAATGCAGGCATTCCTTGATCATCTTCATGGTATAGTATAGATCGATCTGACATATAACATGGATCCGTAATTTCTTTATAGTGCCCTGGCCGGATCGCCGGAATCCATGCCGCGATCAGAAATTTTGTGATTGTTTAAATCGGGCGACTGCCAACGGTCTGTATTGGGCACCCAGATGAGCCACGCCAGGCGCGGCATTGCAACGGACGAGATGAGACAGGTCGCACGGGACGAGGACGTCACGCTGGACTGGCTCCTGCCCCGGATTGCCGCCGGCTCTATCATAATTCCAAGCAACAACGCAAGAAGGCAGAGGGTCCACCGCGTCGGAATCGGCAGGGGCCTGAAGACCAAGGTCAACGTCAACATCGGGACCTCTACCCTGAACGTAAACCTGGACGAGGAGATCCAAAAGGCGAGGGTCGCAGTAAAGTACCACGCAGACACCATAATGGATCTCAGCGACGGCGGCCCGGTCGGCTCGATCCGGCAGGCGCTGCTGGAGGCAGCACCGATCACGTTTGGAACCGTTCCGATATACGAGGCGTACAACCACGGCGTCGAGGAGCACAAGAACCCGATGGAGCTGACCGAGGACGACTTTCTCAACGCCTTTGAGAGCAACGCAAAGGACGGAGTCGACTATACCACGATCCACTCGGGCATAACCCGGGATATTGCCAAGAGGATCCTCGGGGTGCAGAGGCACGGCGGCGTGGTAAGCAAGGGGGGGACCATCACTGCTGCCTGGATGCTAAAGCACGAGAAGGAGAACCCCTACTATTCCCACTTTGACTATCTGATCGAGGTGGCCCGCAGGTACGACGTCACCTTCAGCCTCGGCGACGCCCTGCGTCCCGGCTCGATCCTGGACTCCCATGACGAGCTGCAGGTGCAGGAGATGATCAACATCTCCCGGCTGGCAAGGCAGGCGCGCGAGAAGGACGTCCAGGTGATGGTGGAGGGGCCCGGACACGTTCCACTGGACGAGGTCGCAGCCAACGTCAGGCTTGCAAAGTCGCTGATCGGAGACGTCCCCTACTATGTCCTCGGCCCGCTGGTGACGGACGTCGCGTCGGGCCATGATCACATCGCAAGCGCCATAGGGGCCGCGGTCTCTGCAAGCGAGGGCGTCGACCTGTTGTGCTATCTTACCCCGTCCGAGCACCTTGCCCTGCCAAACGCCGAGGAGGTCAAGGCGGGCCTGATTGCGTACCGGATTGCAGCGCATGCAGGCGACCTGGTGAAGATCCGGGACAAGGCCATAAAGTGGGACAGGCAGATGAGCGAGGCCCGCCGCACCCTTGACTGGGAGAGGCAGATCGCGCTGTCAATCGATCCCGAGGAGGCCGCGCGCATCCACGGCAGGACCGGGCAGCATCCCGGAAACAACGTCCCGTGTACGATGTGCGGCGGCGCCTGCGTATACCTCATGCTGCCCCAGCAGAGGGGGTACGAAAGTCCGGGCGGCGGCCTACAGCAGGCTGAGTAGCACGTCCCTGAGGCTTGGAACCGTCCTGTACCGGGACATCTCGCCAATCGTCGCCCACCTGTACTGGGAGTTCTCCCAGTTCAGCGTGATCCTGGGGCGCCTTGCGGAGAACAGAAACGGAAAGACCTCCCACTCGTGGTTCCTGTACTGGGGCGAGGTTATGCGCATCTTTTTTGCGGTCCGCACGAGCCTGATCTTTTCCTCGGTTATTCCCAGCTCCTCGAAGATCTCGATCTTTGCCCTGCCCAGCGGCTCCTCGTTCCCCTCTATGATCCCGCTTACGGCGGCCCACATCCCCCTCATGGTCTTTACCTTGTTGCTCCGCCTCAGGATTAGGAATTTTTTGCCGTCCCGAATAAAGGCGGTCACAATCTTCGTCGAACGCATGACGGACCTATCTTTCTACGGTATTGATCATGGAGGTGAGCTTTTTGTAGGAGGCCTCGGGATCAGAGTTTTCCTGTAGCCTTTTCTGGCACTCCCTGACATAGTTTACCACCTCCTCGGTCTTGGCCTCCTGCACGGAGGTGAGCAGCCTGCCTATGTCCTTCCAGAACTCCTCGGCGACCTTGCGGATCTCCGGGTTTGCAATGATCGTCTCGATCAGCTCCGGCGACTCGGTCAGGATGCTCTCGGATAGGATCTTCTGTATCTTGAATGTGGTGCCGGACATCTTTTCGGTCAGCGAGACCTTCTCGTCCTTGGACAGTATGTTTGCAAAGACCAGGTTCATCAGGTGCGTCAGTCCCAGGATGACTGCGATCTTTTTGTCGTGCTCAGACGAGTCGATCGTGACAAAGCCGGCGCCCGGGAACAGCGACTTTGCGACCGCCAGCTCCTTTTTGGCGTCCTTTACCGGGACCGAGACGACGTTTTTGCCCCTCATCCTTTTTGTGCCCGGCCCGAACATCGGGTGGATGCAGATTGGGTTGATCTTTGCAGGAATCTTTGCAAGCGCCGACATCGTTTTGGCCTTTTCCGAGGATATGTCGATCAGGTACGTGCCGCGCTTCATCTCCTTTGCAATAAGCCTGATTATCTCCGGCGTCCTCCTGGTCGGGGTGCACAGCATGACATAGTCCGTGTCCAGGATCGAGCCGACCAGCGAGTCTGAGACCTTTACGCCCTTTCCGGAGACCTTGTTTTCAGAGTCGTGCCCGGTCACCTCAAAACCCATGCTTACAAAGTACTTGCAGAACCACCTTCCCATCTTTCCGCCTGCGCCGATGATTGTAATCCTTTTGTCCATTTTCCTATCTCCCTATGACTCCACTTAGGATATCCATGCCTTCCTTTAGTGTCTTTTCGTCCCTGCAGGCCGAAATACGGACAAACTCTTTATAGTCGCCAAATCCCCGGCCCGGGGCGACTGCCAGCCCCTCCGCTAGCGCCCTGCGGGCAATCTCGGCCCCGTCGGGGCCCTCCCGGCCCGCCCTGGCAAAGAGGTACATCGCCCCGTCCGGCCTTTCAAACTCCAGCCCCATGTTCCCCGCCATCTCGGACAGGACGTCCAGCCTGGAGTTGATTACCGCGGTGTTGCCCGACGTGTCTTGGCCTGCCGCTGCCATCGCGCAGTACTGCATGGGCTCCGAGACGCTTGTCAGCGACAGCGCCTGGAGGCCCGCCATTTTATCAACTATGGGCTTTGCGGCAACGCTGTACCCTATCCTGAACCCCGTCATCGCGTGGGACTTTGAGAACGACTGTACTGCAATTGACCTGCCGTACCCGTACTCCAGTATGCTCTTCCACGGGACCCTGGCGTACCGGGAGTATATCTCGTCGCTTAGCACGTAGAGATCGTTTCTTCTTGCCAGCTCGACAATCTCGTCTTGCAGCCGCGCCGGCAGGATCTTCCCCGTCGGGTTGTTTGGATAGTTGAGCACGATCATCTTCGTGTTTGGGTTAATAGCCTCCTCGACCTGTCCGGCCTCTGGCTCCCACCTGTTCTCCATGGTCGTTCTTACAGAGCGGACCTTGACCCCGGCGTTCAGTGCGCAGTCGCGGTATGCCGGCCATGCGGGCTCGATGGTTATCATCTCGTCTCCCGGGCTGAGCAGCGTCGTGACTGCAAGAAAGACTGCGAACCTTGCGCCAGTGGTGACCAGGACGTTCTCCTCGCCCGTCTGCACGTTGTGATCCCTTGAGGTCTTTTGCGCCAGCTTTCTTCTGAGCTCGATCCTTCCCGCCGCCTCCCCGTACCTCAGGAACCCCCTGTCAAATGACTCGTGCAACGCGGTTCTGACTGCACCCGGGGGCGTAAAGTCCGGCTCCCCGACCTCCATGTGGATGATTTTTTTCCCCTGCCGTTCCAGCTCCCTGGCCTGCAGGAAGATTGAGAGGTGCGTCTGCCTGCCGTCTGACTGCACCCTTACCGACTCGTTTATCAGAAAGTTGAGGAACTTTGCCGCCATGCTCCCGTCCAGTCCCAACTCGCCTGAGAGCTCGACCACCTTGTCCCTGAGACTGCCCTCCCTTGCCTCGTCTGTGACGTCCCTGCCGGCCGTCTTTTTGAGCCGGCCTATCTCCCTTGCGATGTCGGTTCTCTGCTTGAGCAGTCTTACCATGTCCAGCGTGACCCTGTCCATCCTGCCGCGGAGCTCGTCGATTCCTGACATGCCTAGAGGACCGGCCTGATAAAGCCGCCGATCAGCGCCTGGTCGGCAAGCACAAGCGATACAAGCGAGTCCACCACCGGGGGCGCCCTTGGCACCACGCACGGGTCGTGCCTGCCCTTGACCACCAGGGTCGCGGATCTCCTGGTCTTGATGTCTATTGTCTTCTGCGGCTTTGCAATAGATGAGGCAGGCTTGAACGCCACCCTCATCGTAACGGGCATTCCGTTTGATATCCCCCCGAGGATTCCCCCGGAGTTGTTCGTCCTTGTCCGGATTTTTCCTCCCCTTGTTACGTACAAATCATTATTCTCAGAGCCGTACAGGCCAGAGCCTGCAAACCCCGAGCCGAACTCCACTCCCTTGACCGACGGGATCGAGAACATGGCCCGGCTCAGCTCCGATTCCAGGGAGCCAAACACCGGCTCCCCCATGCCCGCGGGAACGCCGGTCGTCACCGACTCGATTATCCCGCCCAGCGAGTCGCCCTTCTTTCTTGCGGCCAGGATGGCGGCCCTCATTTTTCCTGCGGTCCTCTCATCGGGGCACCTGACGTCGTTTGCATAGATTGACGATGCCGTCTTCCTTGCGGCCTGGCCTGACATTGCAATCCTGCCGATCTGAACCGTGTAGGAGCTGGTCTCGATGCCCAGCGCGGACTTGAGGAGCTTTCTTGCGACTGCGCCCCCCATCACGTGGGTAGCAGTCAGCCTCCCGGAGAACCTGCCCCCTCCGCGGATGTCGTTGTATCCGCCGTACTTTACCATGGCCGGATAGTCCGAATGTCCGGGCCTCAGCTTTCTTTTGAGCTCGTCATAGTCCTTTGGGTGCTGATCCTTGTTCCAGACTATCATGGTGACGGGGGCCCCCGTCGTGTAGCCCCTGAAGACGCCCGAGATGATCTCTACCGTATCCTCCTCTTTTCTCTGCGTGGTTATGCCGGACTGTCCGGGCCTCCTGTGATCCAGCATCCCCTGGATGTCTCCCTCGTCTAGCTCCAGGCCCGCCGGACACCCGTCAAGGACCGCGCCGACGCACCTGCCGTGGCTCTCGCCAAAGCTTGTTAGAACCAGTCGTTTACCGATTGAGCTGCCAGACAATACACCCGAGACTAGCCCCCCGGTGCTTATAATTCCTGTTGTGGAGGCAGTCTTCCCAGAAGTAACCTACTCGTGGTGGTGCAGGAGGTGACATGCGGATCTGCAGGCGGCCTCATCTGAATTGTTTCGAGCCTGGGATGATTTGATGGTATGGGGGTTGTCGCCTAATTCATCAGAATTCCTGAAAACCATTGAGTTGCCATATGGATCAGGCGTGTAAAAGGGCGGGAATTCAGAAAAACGTGCAGATTGAGTCAAACAAGTGGAGTTAGGCGACAACCCCGATGGTATGTGGTCACGTCCCCCTGTTGACTAGGCGTGAAAATCATAGTCATAGATGTCAATTCGTGCCTGATTGGCAGGGGTAGGTGACCTCATACATTTGATGTGGTACTTCTGGGAAGACTGGGAGGCACTCCTGGGCGCATCCCAAAAACGGCGCCCACGAGCCAACAGGGATCAGCCGGGGCTAGCAATCAGGCACGAATCTGTCTGTAGCTGCGACTTTCTGTCCGGCAGGGGGATGTGACTTCAATTCTGGCTAGGGGCTAGCCTGTTACGTCCAAGATGCCAGTAAAAAATCATGACTGGGCTTTTCCGTCAGTGGAGTTGTAAAACATTATGAAGGTAATCTCTTGGTTTTCAAACCTAAAGATGATATGCCATCCATGGGTTGGAAAAAACAACTTTTTGTTTGTGGCCTCCTCACAGGCAGTGATATTATCAATACATGACGGGTCTTGCTGATCAGCAATCCACTCACATAATTCTCTGATTTCGTAAGCTGCAAGGGGGCTTTTTAGATTAACGATTTTTTTTGTTGAACCTTGATGCATATATGTAGGGCCATCTGGTCATTTCTAAAACAAATTATTCTTTGATATCCAAAGTCCTTACATCTTCTAACCCAAGTTCTTTGTGGATTTCATAATCAACTACATATTCGGCGTCTTTTTCGATCCATTCACATGGTGTAGTAGTAAAATCCGTTTGCTCGCCTTCCATTGTGAATTTTGCAAAACTAGGATTAAATAAATATATGTGGCCACCGCCAAGTGAAAAGTACCTTGGATCTGACGTCATGGAGGGGCTTGAACTCCATGAGATAAACCGTCATGCCCTCCTTGAATGCCGGGCACTGTCATGACGTTTTGCACCCCGAACCCCTCGCAGAGCAGCGCCCTGGCAATTATCAATTTGCTGAACAGCACCATCGAATAGTAGAAGCGGGGTTGTTTCCTATAGTGAAGAGCAAAAATTCTTCACATGTGGGTATGAACTACGTAGGGAGATGCTTTCTATTGTTGAAGAACTTGTGCTCTTCACTATAGTTCACTCATGCTGCCTCCACCGGTATCCCGAGCTTTGCGGCGCACTTGAGTCTGTTTAGCGCCTCAAGGTTCCATCATATTGCCTTGCACGGGCTGAGCCTTCTGCGGGCGGATGTCTTTCTGAACCGGCACGTCAGTCTGTTGCGGTTCTCTGCCTCCTCTGCGCCAGAGATTCCTTCTATCGCCCCTCGCGTCTGCAGGATGCAGAGAGTTGATTCGAAATTAGCAGATTCTGATTATTTATGAGCGAATCTGAGTAAAGCAGCTCAAAATATCAACAAAATACAATTTCCCTGTGAAATCACTTGAAAAATTCATATGGTTTCTAATTTCGGATCACCCCCAAGAGGACGTGACTCTACAAATCTCTCTTTAGAGGGGAGAAAGGTGACACAAAATATATATTTTATGTAACTAATCTCTCCTTAGAGGGGAGAAAGGTGACACAAAATATACGGTTGGGGCCACAAGAAACAAAAC
>CAYGCI010000011.1:0-17733 GCA_964348355.1 uncultured Nitrosopumilaceae archaeon
CAGCGTCTGCAGGAAAAAGTCCAGTATCTCCCCCTCCCTTAGGCCCGGATTTGTCACGATTATGCTCAGCACGTGCGTCCTCAGGGACCTGTCATCGGCCATCTTGGACTCGATCGGCTCGGGCTCGCCGTTGACATAACAGTCGACCAGATCGGATGCGTCAAAGCCTCCGGCGACTATGATCGACTCGCCGTGATCGTCGTACTGCGGGCGTCCTGCGCGCCCGCAGAGCTGCTTGTATTCCAGGACGCTGATCGACTTGTTTGCCCCGGACTTTGCATCATACCTGCTTATACTGGAGATCACAACGCGCCGCGCGGGCAGGTTCACCCCGGCAGCCAGCGTCGGCGTAGAGGAGATCAGCTTTATGCTGCCGTTGCGAAACTCGGACTCGACGATCTCGCGGCAGGTCTGGTTCAGGCCCGCGTGGTGAAAGGCTACCCCCTTCTCTACCAGCTGTGCCAGCCGCTTGACAAGATCGGTGTGCTCGCTTCCGGCAAGGATTTTTTTTGCCGTCCTTTCAAGGGCCCTTGCATCCTTTTTTGTCAGAAGCCTTGAGACAGCATCGCCGGCCTTTGTCGCCAGCGACGCAGAGCGGGCACGGGTCTCTGCAAAGAGCAGTGCCTGTCCGCCGCCCTTGACTGACTGCAGGCCAAGATCGACGGGCAGCCCCATGACGGAGGTCTCCACCTCGAAGTTTCTCCCGCCGGGCACGATTACCTCCCCCGCATCACACACCCACTCGGACAGGGGCACCGGCCTCCAGTCGCTTTCAACCAGGCTGCAGCCCAGCCACCCGGCGATCTCGCCGGAGTTGCTGATCGTTGCGCTAAGGCCCACAACCTGCGGCTCTGACTCCAGCCGCCTGAGGCGGCTCAGGACCATCTCCAGCGTGGGCCCCCGATCAGGGTCCCCAATCAGGTGTATCTCGTCGGCGATGACCAGGCCGACGTCGTCGATCCATTCGGCGTCATGTCTGATGACGGAGTCCATCTTCTCGTTTGTCAGGACCAGCACGTTTGCAAGCCGGAGGCCTTTTTCCAGGCCGTCAAAGTCCCCAGTCGAGATCGAGACCTTGATCCTTTTTCCCAGCGCGGTCTTTTCCATCTTCTTGAACTCGGAGTACTTTTCAAAGGCCAGGGCCCGGAGGGGGCTGAGGTAGACTATCTTTCCAGAGTTCTTTGAGAGGTAGCTGAGTATTGCAAGCGTGGCAATGAGGGTCTTTCCGCTGGCAGTGGGCGCCGAGACCAGGACGCTCTGCCCGTCAAGCAGCCCGGCCTCGACGCTCTGCTGCTGTGGCGGGTACAGCTCCCTGAATCCCTGCGAATCCAGGTATTCCAGCGCGCTTTTGGGAAGATCAAGCTTTGATACTTTCATACTCTGTTATAATGACCGGGTTTTGATTCATAAATAGATGCCTCGCGGAGCATCCTTCTGAGGAAGGTGCGGGCCTCATCCTCTGTAAACTTGCCGGTCTTTTCCAGCTCCTTGACGAA
The DNA here is from genome assembly GCA_964348355.1 of uncultured Nitrosopumilaceae archaeon. GTDB lineage: Archaea > Thermoproteota > Nitrososphaeria > Nitrososphaerales > Nitrosopumilaceae > JAWVZS01. The sequence goes on from CAYGCI010000011.1 coordinate 1,497, forward strand.
CAGCTTTTCCTCGACGGCGGTCTTGTTCTCGCCCTCCAGTGACTTGAGGACGTCCATGAACAGCTGCATCTTGGACACCTCGCTTCTTGGCTTTCCCTGCAGGACGCCGAGATCGACCTTGCCGGTGTTCACGTCAACGCCTGCATCCTGCAGCATGCTCTCAATCAGGAAGATGGCGCGCTCTGCATCCTCCTCCTCAACCTGGTCCTTCATAAGGAGCCTTGCGCGGGCAGTTGACAGGCGTATGATGCCTTCTAGCTGCCTGGGAGTCACGGTAATCATCTCCTCGGCCTCGACATTCCTCATCTTCAGATAGTACTCCAGAATCTTGCTTTCTGCCTCCTTTGTCAGGTCAGGAGTGGAGCGCTTTGCATATGCAAGGTATTTCGTAAGGATGTCGATGTCAATCAGGGACCGGCTGCCTGCCCCCTGTGGGGTGTGAAGCTCGATGATGTGCCTCGCTATTTTCTCATCGCGCTCCCTTGTCGGGATGTCCCTTACCACAAAGATCAGGTCAAACCTTGTCAGTAGCGGAGTGGGCAGGTTTACATTCTCGGTTATGTTCTTAAACGGGTCATACTTGCCGTACATCGGGTTTGCAGCTGCCAGAATCGACGTTCTGGCGTTGAGCGTGGCCACGATGCCACCCTTTGCAATGCTGGCAGACTGCTGCTCCATTACCTCGTGCAGTGCGCTCCTGTCCTCGGGCTTCATCTTGTCAAACTCGTCGATGCACACTAGGCCCTGATCCCCCAGGACGACGGCGCCTGCCTCTAGCATCATTATCCCGGTCTTGTCCCTGACGACTGCAGCCGTGAGGCCGGCAGCAGTCGAGCCCCTGCCGGAGGTGTAAAGGCCCCTGGGTGCAATGCGTGCACAAAACTTTAGCATCTCGCTTTTTGCAGTACCGGGATCGCCGACTAGAAAGATGTTGATGTCCCCGCGGATCTTGCTTCCGTCAGCCAGTGCGCGCTGGGTAGAGCCTACTATCAGTAACAAGATGGCCTCCTTGATTATTGTCTGTCCTTGTATGTGGGGCGCAAACGAGTCTATCAGTCGCTGGTAGACGTCGGAGCTTTTTGCCAGTGCCCTGATGATTTTTTCCTCCTCAGATGAGATCTCTTCCCTCTCGGTCTTTCTCTGGCTTTTGGCGCCCCGCCCTCCAAGGAACTCTATGTTGTTTCCGTCAATGCGCAGCCGGTATACGGCACTGCTTGTCTTGCTGATGCCGGAGATCGGCTCCTGTTCAATCCTTACTACCCCTGTGAGTATGATCCTGTCGCCGGGACGTGCGTTATCCACGAGATCCTGCTTTATTGTGACGTCGACATAGTGCGGAAGCTGTCCGGGGGGCAGGTCCTCTGGCAGTTCCTGCAGCCTGAGTATCTGAAAGTCTATGAACCGGCTGGAATCAGGCTTGAGTTCAAGCTCCCTGTGGGTACACTTTGGATCAGAGCACTTGGCGGGGGTGTTGACGCTCATGCCCTTTTGCAGGTAAATCTGGGTGACGTGACCGTCCGGGCACGTGTAGATTATCTCCCGGGCAAGTGGCTTGACCTCTGATGCGCGAACCACCATGCCGGAGACGCTGGTCACTTTGCTGATGACCTCGGCGTTGATCTGCCGCAGGCTTCGCTGCACCGGATAGTTTACAATCCTGACCCTGGTCTCATCCTTGATTTTTTCGGCATACTTTGGGAACCTTTCCTGAAGGATTTCATTGATTGCGCGCGAGAATGCATCAAGTATCTCGTCTGGTTGCTCGTTGAAGATGGATTCGATTTGGGGTTCTGTCACCAGGTCATTATAGTCAACGACGATGAACTTTGCGCGCTTTGGCATCATCTGATCTATCTCCTCCACATAGGAATAGAAGCCACCCTTGCTCCTGAACTGGGTAAGGAACTCCTTTACCTTGTCAGACAGTCCAGACTGTGAGAATGTCGTAGTCTCGGTGCTACTCGTTTTTATCACCCAGTATTTTCTCCTTGAAACTCTTGCTGTTTTCATAGATTGTGTTGTAGAATGCATGCTCCTCAACGGTCAGTTTTTGTGCAATTTCTGCGGTAAGCTTTGAGGAATCGGCCAGCCGGATAATCTTTCCCTGCCTCTTTCGGACCAAGGAGTTTAGCATGCTTCCGACCTTGTCGTTGTCTGACTCGGATAACCGCCTCATGTGTGCCCTGAGTCGGATGTAAAAATGGGAGTCTAGCGTTGCCAGCTCAAACTCCCCCTGGACGTTTTCCTTGACAATTGCCTGCTTTAGCTCCACGACCATGTCCTTGTCCTGAATCTCTGCATGGTTTTCAGACTCTAGGACATCGGCCACCCACCTAGGCAGATTGAGTATCTCCCCCTGCTTTCCCTCAACATGCACGTCTGAGACATCAAGCTTGACGTCATGGTTAAAGGAGACCTTGACGTCCTCGAGGTTAAATCCCACGGTGCTTGCTCTTACTATGTTGTCTATATCGGACATTGTAGGGATCATTACTCCTCCAAAACCAGTTTATGTGTGGGATCGATCAATCCTGTTAACACTTTGGTGAGATCAATTGATCCTATCGCTTCCCCACGCATGAATAGCGATCGGGGATACTTGCTTATTTTATGCTAGTTATTATGTAATAACCCAGACAGCCCGGTATTGTACGGGTTTGCCCCTCCCGGGAATACGGCGGGGGGAGGCATTGTCACGAAGGCCCTGATCGACAGTGCCGCCCAGGGGGCAAACTCTTGCCCGGGATTCGCGATGCCATTTATTAGTGGAGTTTTGAGAGCATATCATCATGGCATCAGACTCTATGTGGGTTGAAAAATACAGGCCGCAGAAGCTCTCGGAGATCGTAAATCAGAAGGACGTCGTGGGCAGCGTCGAGGCCCTGATGAAAAAGGCCTCGGAGATGCCTCACATGCTGTTTTCGGGCTCTGCGGGTGTCGGAAAGACCACGGCCGCATTGTGCATTGCAAGGGAGGTTCTGGGAGACGTCTGGAAGGAGTACACGCTGGAGCTCAACGCGTCTGACGAGAGGGGGATAAACATGGTGCGCGAAAAAATCAAAAAGTTCTCCAGGTTTGCAGGCATTGATCAGATTCCGTTCAAGTTCATCATCCTAGACGAGGCAGACGAGATGACGTCGGATGCCCAAACGGCACTGAGGAGGATAATCGAGGACACCGCAAAGTTCTGCAGGTTTATCATCATAGTCAACAACATCTCAAAGATTATCGAGCCAATCCAGAGCAGGTGCGCGGTCTTCAAGTTTACAGCAATCCCAGAGGAGGAGGCAATCGATCACCTGGCTGCGGTGGCAAAAAAAGAAAAGGCAAAGTCTGACAAGAAGGGACTGAAGGCAATCTACGACTATTCGGGTGGGGACCTGCGCCATGCAATCAACCTGCTCCAGGCAACCGCAAGTCTTGGCACGGTCTCGGAGGATTCGGTGAGGTCGTCTGCAGGACTGACCAAGACAAGCGACGTGGACGGCGTGCTAAAGCTGGCCACAGATGGAAAGCTGTCAGATGCCAGAAACAAAATGATTGAGCTGATCAGGGTATACGGAATGTCAGAGTCTGACTTTTTGAAGTACATCAACTCCGCGGTATTCAAATCCAAAGCCGGCAACCCAGGCAAGGCCTTGGAGATAATTGCAAAGTACGACTACAGGATTCTGGTCGGGGCAAACCCCGAGATCCAGCTGTCGGCCATGCTTGCCGAGCTTGGAGGCATCAAAGACTAGCGCGGGGGTGGACGGATGTTTTTTGGCAGCACAGGAGGTGCGTGCGATCCCAAAACCAGCTCATAGGTTGAGCGGCATCAGCGCTCAAACAGGCAGACAGTCTGATCAGCATCATTTCGTATCCCGGTGGCTCCGGCTGTGCCCCGAGGACACAGCAAAACGACATGTTTTGCGATCATCCTGATCACTCCCCCTTGGCAGAGGATTCCCGGCTTTTTCACCATCTGGCATTACCGGGCCCCGCTTGCCGCCCATGAGCCAAGTCCCCCCTCAGAGCCAGTGATCTTCGCAGGGATGGCTTTGAAAATCCCACTAGTCCAGATGGGATGAGGACTCCCGCGCGTGATGCCGGTACCGGTCTAGTTGGCAATCACCGCTCATGGAGCTTGCCTGAAAGCAGTCATGGTTTTAAGACTGTGATTGCCTGGTGCCCTGTACGCGAATCGGCAAACGGGGTTTCCGTCGAGTTTTGATGGCCGGCTGCCGGCTGTCATTACGCTGACATTCGGATCTGATAGCCGCCTTAACTTGGCATCAAGGCTTGCGATCTGCCTTTTCATGCTTGCCACATCGTCTTCGAGCTTCTTGATCCCCCTCCTCTCATGTGGAGACAGGCGCCTTTTTGCCTGACTCCCCTTTCCCCTCTGCATTTGTCATGAATTGTGTCGGGTGAGTGAAAACTTGCATTGGTTCGTCAAAAAGCAATCAAAACCACCAGCCATCTTTTCAGGATGTCAATCTTTTTCCGAGTCCTGCAGCTATGCCTCAGATGAACCGCATGCAGTGCCTGCCGACACCCGGATGTTATACGAGGGGCTTTCTAGATGGCCCCCCGGTCATGGCATAGGCCATGAGTCAGGCGGCAAGTCTTGCTTGCTGTGAACCGTCAGGAAATCAAAGCGCAGAGAGAGGGATTCGAACCCCCGCGCGATTGCTCGCACAGGCTCTCAAGGCCCGCGCCCTACCAGGCTAGGCGACCTCTGCAAGCTTCAAAACGCAGCAGTGGTTAAAATTTGTTAAGGGATCGTGGGATTTTGAAAAAATAAGAAAAAAGAAGGTGTTTCTCTAGTCGTGCGCGTGTGGGTTCACAGAACCGCCCTGCATCTGTACATACGTACCTGCGGCCTTTTCATGATGCTCTTGGTATGACGGCTCAATGAGGATCGCCTTTTCAGGACATGCCTCTTGACAGGCCATGCACTGGGTGCAGTCATGCTCCCTGATCGGTTGTGATTTGTCAGTATAATCTAGACGTTCATCCTGCTCGGTCAGGCCGGTTCCCTCAAAGGTCTCGCCCATGCACTGTGCTGCCGGTATGTCTTTTTCGGTTCTGTACCATTGGAAGGTTTGGACGGGACACACACTCATGCATGAGCCTTGAGCAGTACACTCGTCCCAGTCGACTGCGACCGTAGTTCCGTGGATGCCGAGCGGAACCTGTTCCTCGCCGCGTGCCTCATATGCTGCCTTGACCTCATCGTTTGAAAATGCATTACCGTCGGTTCTGCCTTTTCCCCAGATGAAGTGTTTATTCTCACCGTCAGAATGGTTTGTCTGGCCAACAACTTCTAGATTGTCAACAAATTTCTCATCTATTGGCATGAACTAATTACTTTGAGGATATTATTTAAAGCTAGACAAAATTAGTCGAGACTAAAGCCGCATCGATCAGGGGTGAAAAAAGGTTACAAAATGAAAAATGTGGGAGGTGTCTAGTCGTGCGCGTGCGGGTTCTCTCCGCCCTTGAGCTCGGTATAGGTTCCAGCCGCCTTTTCATGTGCCTCCAGGTTCGATTGATCAACCTTGATGGCCTGCGGGGGGCATACGGACACGCATGCCATGCACCAAATGCAGTCATGCTCCCTGATTGGATCTGCCTTGTCGGTATAGTCCTTTCTCTCCTCCTTTTCGGAGCTGCCGGTTCCCTCGAAGGTCTGTCCCACGACATCCTTTGCAGGAATGTCCTTTTCGGTTCGGTACCACTGGAAGACCTGTACGGGGCACGCCTCGATGCAGGCGCCATCTGCAACGCAAGAGTCCCAGTCGACTGCGACCATGGTCCCGCTGACACCCAGCGGCTCGTAGGTCTCGCCGCGCGCCTTGTATGCTGCCTGGACCTCATCGTTGGTGGAGGTCTCGGCATCCGCCCTTCCCGGACCCCACATAAAGTGGAACTGTCCGTCGGAGGTCTGGATCCTTCCTTTCGGCTCATATCCTTCCGGAAAGTTTTCTGGTATTGGCATGATTCAAATCTTGGCAGATATTATTTAAACCTAGGCAGGCCGACTGCCGCAAACCAGATAGATCCGCGGCGCGGATCGATTCCTTACGTTCATATCGTTTGATGTCCTGATGTACCAGGTGGATATAGTCAAGTATGACGTTTACAGGGGTCCGAACATCGGAATTTATACCAGTGCAAACGACGACTTTGTCTTCATACCAAACGGATTTACCAGAACCAAGGCAGAGACGCTGGCGGGGCATCTAGGCGTGGAGTACAAAAACATCTCGGTCGGAAATACGAGGGTCATCGGGGCGCTCATGATAGTAAACAACCACGGCCTGCTCCTGCCGCAAACCGCATATCCGGACGAGATTGAGCTTTTGGAGAAGACCGCCGGACTGAACGTGGAGGTCCTGGAGACAAGGCACAATGCGCTGGGAAACATGATGGCAGTAAACGACAGGGGGGCAATCGTATCGCCGCTGATTGAGAGGGAGAGCCTCAGAAAAATCGAGCAGGCACTAGACGTGGAGGTCATCCAGAGGAGGGTCGCCGGATACAACCAAGTGGGGGCGGTGGTCCGTGCCAACTCGGAGGGGGGAATCATACACCCGGAGACCGACGGGGAGGACATCAAGACGTTCTCGAACATACTAGGCGTGAACCTGGAGCCGGCAACCATCAACGGCGGGGTGCCGTTTGTCGCATCAGGGGCCCTGGTCAACAACAAGACGGCCGTCGTCGGCTCGTTTACAACCGGCCCCGAGATCATGATGCTAACGCGCGCCTTTGCTAGCTGAGAACCGCACGTGGATCATCTGTGATCTTTTCCAGATCCACCCGGGTTTCGGTCCCGTCCTCCATGTTGCGCAGTACGGCCTTTCCGGATTCAAGCTCCGTTGGCGCAATTATGACGGCGTACTTGGAGTCAGATGCCAGCTCCATCTGCTTCCTGAGGGGCCTGCCGGCAAGATCAATGTCGGCTGCAATGTTGTGCAGCCGCAGGCCAGATGCAACGCCCATGGCGACCTTTTGCATCTCCTCGTCTACGTACAGGACCGAGACTCTTTGATGCCCCGTCTTTGGCCAGGCGCCTTGCTCATCCATGGTAAGAATGATCCGCTCCACGCCCCCCGCCACCCCGGTTGCGCCAAGGTCCTGCCGTCCAAATGCGCCGGTAAGCGAGTCATACCTTCCGCCGCCTGCAAGCGCACCCAGGCTGGAATTTCTGTCAAAGACCTCAAAGACCACCCCCGAGTAGTAGTCCAGGCCGCGCACTATTCCAAAGTTTACCCGGACATTGGAGATGCCGCGGTTTTGCAGCGAGTCAAAGAGGGATTTCAGATGATCCCACGACTCTAGCTGGGAGACGTCAAACCGGGACTCTATCTCACGTGTTGTGCCCCTCAGCTGGGAGAACTCTAGGATTTTTTCCAGCTTTGACTCGTCGTATCCCTTGGCCTCAAACTCCCCGAGGATTTGGCCCTTGGGCTTTTTCTGGATCTTGTCCACGGCGCGCAGCATATCGCCCACCAGCTGCTTCTCTGAGGACCCGAAGACTTTGCGGATGTATGACTCTACAAGGCTCCTGTGGCTGACGTCTATCGTAATGTCTGAAAGATTCAGCGAGTCAAACAGCCTGGAGGTAAACTCTATGACCTCGGACTCGGACTCGAGTCCGGGCCTGCCGTAGACCTCAACGTCCCACTGGTGGAAGTATCGATAGCGCCCCTTCTGCGGCTCATCGTACCTAAAGACGCCCCCAAAGCTTGAGATCTTGGCGGGGAGCCTTGCAGACCTCTGCGATGTGATGTATCTGGTCAGGCCTACTGTAAAGTCAAAGCGCAGCGCAACCTCCCTGCCGCCCTTGTCGGTAAAGTGGTAGATCTCGTCTCTGATCGCAGGTCCGGATTTTGCCTCTAGGACAGACAGTGACTCGACGGGGGACGGGTCCATGAATGAGAACCCGTACAGCGAGGACAGCCGCTTGAACTCGCCTCTGACGTGCTCGATCTTTGACTGCTCGCCTGCCTCAAAGTCCTTCATGCCTCGCGGAAGTTCCAACGTACTGACAGGTTCTAAACTAATGATTTAGGCTTTGCGTTAAACGGATTGCCCATTGAAATCATTATTTACCAGCGGAGAAGACAGGTTGCAGTTGGGCTACAGATTCTTGGAGCATGCAACCGATGCCGTCATTGAGGTGGAGGCCCCCACGCTCGAGGAGGCCTTCCAGGCCGCCGGGGATGCCGTTGTGGAGACCACCCTCAATCCGGATGCGGTCGACGGGACAGAAACAAGGGAGTTTTTTGCAGAGGGAAAGGATCTGAGATACCTGCTGTTCAGCTGGCTCGAAGAGGTGGTTTACCTGCTGATAACAGACGGGTTTGCAGTCAAGAGACTAGAGCCGAGGATTTCCCAGTCCGAGAAAATGAGGATCACCTGCAGGGCAACGGGGGAGCCCATTGACTTGTCAAGGCACGGGTTCAAGGTGGAGATCAAGGCGCCGACGTTTCATGACATGGAGATAAAACAAAACGGCGGGGTCTACATGAGGTTCTTGCTGGATCTGTAAGGTAATTATAGACTGCATGGGGGGTAGGCAGCATGGAAGACGAGGAGCTTGAGCGGCTAAAAGAAAGAAAACTGCATGAGATGATGGCCGCAAGCCAGGCCCCGCAGGATGCCGGGGTAGTGGATCTTGACGGCTCGAACTTTGACCAGGTAACCGCAAGAGACGGCCTGACCCTGGTTGATTTTTGGGCAGAGTGGTGCGGGCCCTGCAAGCTTATGCATCCCGTCTTTGAGAGAATGTCAAGAAAATACAGGCATGTGACCTTTGCGAGGGTCAACGTGGACCAGAACCAGCCAATCGCCATGAGGTTCGGGGTCCAGGCAATCCCCACGTTTATCATGTTCAGGGGGGGCCGTGAGGTCGACAAGATGATGGGCGCCGTAGGAGAGCCGGGCATGCACATGATCATCAGGAAGCATTCCGGGGAATAGTTTGTAAATTATTATTACTTACCTGCGGGAACAATTTACACGTCATTTTTAATAAAAAACTTTCAAAATAAGCCATAGATGAGGCCCGAGGTGCTGCCTGCGGTGATACTTGCCGCACTCATGCTGGTTCCGCCCGTTCACGGGGACGTATTGACGCTTGAGACTGACAAGCCAGCCTATTACAGGGGCGACGAAATGATTTTTTCAGGGGTTGAAGAGGATGGAAAGAAAATGGTTACCCTGATCATAAGGGATCCGTCAGGAACCAAGGTTGATCTCAAGGGGGATCCGTCCTCGGACAGTGACGGGAGCTTTAAGATAACCCCCATAAGCGTCAGGGATGTGTTTTCCACCCCGGGGATCTACAAAATACAGGTGTTTACCGATACGCAGTCAGTGGCGGACTCGACTAACATGCATATGGAGTATGACGGAAGGACTGCAAAGGTAGTCAAGGTTTACGATTTGGAGCTGCGGCACATTGGAAACAAGGTGATAGACGAAAACAAAAAGTTCTCGTTTGTTGCAGGCATTACGGATCCGTCGATTGCAGACGAGGAGTACAGCCTGGGAAGCAATGCCCCGGCCGGGGCGTTCATCGGGCCAAAGTCAGGCAAGTTCACCTGGACTCCGGCCGAATCGCAGGGGCCCGGAGTATACATGATAGAGGTCATCGCAAGGGCTGGAGTCTCAGAAGCCAGTGAAACCATAACCATAACGGTAAGGGAGACTGCAGAGCCCGCCACGGAGAATCCAGTTTCAAGTCCGATTTCAAACCCGATCTCAAATCCAATAGAGGATCCGGCCTCCAGTCCAGCTGCGCCCCCCGAGCCGGATGAAATGGCCGAGGAGCCGCCGCTGGGGATTGCGCCGTTTGTAGACCCCCAGAGGGATCCACAGTACTATGTCGACAGGTACAACGGCGAGAAAGTTTACAGGGACTGGTTTGATGACAGCTTCCCGCAGTATTCATCGATCTACCAGGCAGCAGGAATGGAGGAGCCCAAAACAGGAATATGCGGGGAGGGAACCGCCCTGATTGACGGCGTATGCACCGTTACAGAGGGCTACGGCCAGGCCCGGAGCCAGACGTGCTTTTTGTTCTGGTGCTGGTAGCCGGCGCCTGTTCAATAGCCATAGGAGGGATCATTCCTGCGCTGGACGTCTACAACAAAGTTCAGGATCTCGGCCTGCTCGCCGGTTAGCCTGTGCATGAATCTGTTCAGGAGTTTTTTTGCCTCCCGCGGATGGGGCAGGGTATAGAACTCGTCTTCCTCGTTGATCTGCCTCCCGATTGTAACCCCCTGGACGGAGCACGCGACCTCCTGTCCGGATCTTATCTCGTTCAGGGGCTTGTTGTCATCTTGCAGCTGGTGGACGACCCCTATGCGCTTGCCGTTTTTGTTCATAAACTGCACCTTTTGCTTTAGTACGCCGGCATCAACCCTGATCCCAAATACCGCAGGATCGTTGTTTCTAAAGACATATCCCTTGAGGAAGGTAAACTTTGCAATGGGCGTTATCTCGGAGAATACGGCATCCTCCTCGTGCGCAGTGTCATCGGCCACCCACTGGCGGTAGTCGTCAATGAGGCTGTAGATCACCCTGTCCTCAAAAAGCCGTATGTGGCCGGCGTCGGACTCCTCCCTGGCATCAGGCAGGACCTTTACGTTGAATGCGAGGACCACTCCCAGATGGCGATCGTTTTCCTTGATTGCCTTGGCCTCCACGATATCGCGCCGCGTGACGGGGCCGATGTCGGCCCTTGCGACGGGCACCTGCGCCCTCCTTAGCATCTCGGTTATGGCCTCAAGGGAGCCTATCGTATCGCACTTTATGATTACACCGTTGGACTCTGTATCGATAAAGACGGACTTCATCTCCTCCTCGATTTGGTTTTTGAACTGCTCAATTTCCTCGGGTCTTGAGGAGACATACAGGGTGCTTCCGGGCAGGACTCCTTCGAGCTCGGGGGAGGCGATTTTGACTCCGGCGGCGGCGACTATCTCGTCGACGGGCTTGAACTTGTCGCGGGGATCCCGCATCTCGTCTAGTGGCTTTGGAAGCAGGATGGCCTTGGGCCGGGCTACGACTGCCGAGTTGCGTTTTGCCACGACCACAGAGTCGTTTTTGCCCATGCTCCCGTCGATTAAAATGACGTTGGCAGTCTGGCCCAGTCCCACCTCGTCATTAACCTCAAGTACGATGCCGCGGCTTCCCTTTTCCTCCTGGCTGAGCCTCTTGTTCATGTACTGCTGGGTGAGGCCGATCAGCACGGCAAGCAGCTCGGGCACCCCAACGCCGGTCCTGGCAGAGACTGGAACTATTGCAATCTCCTTTTTAAAGTCCTGAACCCGGTAAAACGCCTCGGACCGGTATCCCAGAATCGAGAGTGAGCCGACCACGTCGTAGATTTTTTGATCCAGATCGGTCCGGACGGAGGCGTCCTGCTCCTTGATTGCCTGGGAGACGAACCTGCCACCAGACGCCCGCCACCCGGAGATCTGATCGCACTTGTTTAACGCCACGACAAAGGGAACCTTTCTGCTTTCCAGGATTTGCAGGCTTTCTCGTGTCTGGTGCTGAAACCCCCGGTTTACGTCAACGACCAGGATTGCAATGTCGGCAGCAGAGCCGCCCCTTGCCCTGAGGTTTGTGAAAACCTCGTGTCCGGGGGTGTCGATGACCAGCAGTCCTGGAACCTGCGTTTCGGCAGACTCTAATTTTTTGTACAGCGGGCCGCAGGTCTCTTTGATCGTGTCGGTGGGAAGAAAGCTCGCCCCGATATGCTGGGTGATTCCGCCTGCCTCGCGGCCCTGGACCCCCGTGCCGCGAATCTGGTCTAGCAGGGAGGTCTTGCCTGAATCAACATGGCCTAGGACTGCCACGATTGGCTGACGGATCCTCAACGCAGATCACGAAAATGCTACCCTCGACTCGTGATCAAAGCTTGCCTGAGAATCTGATGCGTGGATGATGTTTTCGCTAAAGCCGAGGCCAAGGTCCCCCCTGACGGAGCCCGGTGCGGCCTCGAAGGACTTTGTCGCGCCAACCATGATCCTGGTGGTGGCGATTGCGTTGTTGCCCTCAATGATTGCCGCAACCACCGGACCGGACGTGATAAATGAAGTCAGCTCCCCGAAGAACGGCTTGTCCCTGTGCACGCCATAAAACTGCTCTGCCTGCTCCTGCGTGAATTGGAACATTTTGAGCCTGAGTATCACAAACCCCTTCCTTTCAAAGCGCGCGATAACCTCGCCTACGAGCTTCCGCCTTACTGCGTCAGGCTTTACTATGAATAACGTCTGTTCGGCCAATTCTACCTCTTTTGCTTGATTCCGCCCTTGACGTACTTGTTGGTCCATTTCAGCTTTCTAGGATCACGTTTTAGCTCCAGCATGTTCTTTTTGCATTTTGATGAGCAGAACCAGAGTACGGTGCCGTCATTTTTGATCAACATCGTGCCGGAACCCTTTGCCACCGGCCTGTCACAGAAGTTACATGGTTTTACTAAGAGACTCATTTCCTATTTCCCCTATTTGATCTTCTTTGCTTCCCTTTCGGTCTCCCTTAGCATCAGGATATCGCCCATTCTAACTGAGCCCTTGACGTTTCTGGTGAGGATCCTGCCCCTGTCCTTGCCGGACATTATCTTCACCCTGACTTGAATGACCTCCCCGGCAATACCGGTTCTCCCGACAATCTGAATGATTTCAGCCTGGGTTACTTCCTCAGTTTCTGTGCTCATTGATCAGTCTTGCCACCTTTGGTTTTAGCAATTGACGAAATGACTTGATCAACGATGTGCTGGGCGTCGCCGGAATCCAGGATGGCCGCTGCTGCAGTCGTGATGTCGATTCCAAGGGCCTTTCCCAGGTCGTGCTTGCTTGGAACAAATGCATACGCTGCGTTTTGCTCCTCGCACAGGATTGGCAGGTGTGCCACGACCTCCGGGGGCTCTACATCCTCTGCGATGACTATTAGCTTGCTTGAGCTCCTCTCGATTGCCTTTGTCGCCTCGTTGGTGCCCTTTTTGACCTTGCCGCTCTGAGTGGCAATGCGAAGCGCCTCATAGATTGGACCAACAAGGTCTTCGGGGGTCTCGAACTTTACATAGTAGGCTTTACCCATGATACATCACCCTAGGGGATCATCTCCATTCCACATCTGGACGCGATTGGTTTTAAAAGTGTTATTCGGCGATCAAAAGCTTGATTTTGGCCAGATATCTTTTCATCAGGCCGTCTAGCCTCTCCCGAGAGTCCGCCTCGGCATATACCCGGACAATGGGTTCCGTGCCGCTGGGCCTGATCATCACCCACTGCCTTGGGCCAAGCGAGATCTTGATCCCGTCGGCAGTATCAGAGTCGGGAAACTCGGATCTGAGGCAGTCAACAAGCCGTGCTGCCTGCTCTGGCGTGCACCGAATCTTGTCTTTTGTCGTGTAGGAGGGCGGGAGGGTATCTGCCAAGTCGGCAACGGACATCCCAGATGAGGCCAGCAGATCAAGCATCAATCCCAGGGTCATCACGCCGTCACGTACCTGGTTGTGCCTTCCGTACATGAATCCCCCGTTTTCCTCAAACCCCAAAACCGCACCGGTCGCAACCATCTTGCGGGAGACCTCCACGCTTCCAACCTTTGTCCGGATCACAGATGAGTTGAACTGTCCTGCGATGTCCTCGATGGCAGTCCCGGAATTCAGGCAGGTTACGACCCGGGAGCCGGGATTATTCTGCAGAATGTGGCGTGCGAGCAGCAGTGCGGATTTGTCTCCGGTCATGATTTGCCCTCTGTTGTCGCAGAAAATGCTCCTGTCGCCGTCGCCGTCAAAGGCGATTCCCAGGTCCGCGTTGTTTTCCCTTACGGATTCGGATAGTCCGGACAGGTTTTGCGGCGTGGGCTCAGATCCCCTGCCCGGAAAGCTGCCGTCAATGTTCTCGTTTATTGCAATCGTATTGCAGTCCAAAAGGCCGCAGAACTCGGGTGCGGCCACCGCCTGCGCGCCATTTCCCAGATCCAAGACAACGGTAAACTGTCTTGACTTGATTTTTTGGGAGCTTATCTGTGAGGCAACGCCCTCCAGATAGGCGGGTACGGCGCCGGGCTCCTCTGAGGTTTTTCCTGGGATCTCAGAGTACGTGTTCCAGTTTTTTTCAAAGTAAAGGCCCTCGATGACCCTCTCGTCATCTCGGGAGATTTCTACGCCGTCAGACGCACAGGGCTTGACTCCGTTGTACTCGGGAGGATTATGGGACGCAGTCACCATGATTCCGCCCGCATATCCAAGTCTCTTTGTGGCAAACTCCAGGCAGGGAGTGGGAACAAGGCCTGCGCTGCTGCAGTCCAGCCCGTGGGCGTTCAGGGTGGCACATACGGTTCTGGCGATCAGTGGACTAGACGCCCTGCCGTCGTAACCGACCAGGATCGGCCCCCTCCCAACAAATGACGAAAACGAGGAGATTAGATCGTGGACCACCTGCAAGGTGAAATCCCTGGCAAATACTCCACGCACCCCATTGGTTCCAAATAGCCTTCCCACATATCACCTCAACAATAGATAAATTTGTCTTTATTGGCGTCTCCATGCGGGAATTGCCAAGCCTGGTCAAAGGCGCAGGGCTTAGGACCCTGTCTTTCAGGAGTTCGTGGGTTCGAATCCCACTTCCCGCATACACCGACCCGGTTGAAGAATTAATAAGGCAATTTTGAAACCATACCGCGTTGAAAACAACAGTAGGCATCACGGTAGTCGGAAGGGACCGGGAGGGGATAGTCGCCGCGTTTACGAACTTTGTGTTTCAACAGCAGGGCAACGTGGAGAAGGTCAGCCAAAACGTTTCCAAGGGCCTGTTTGGAATGTATCTAGAGGCATCATTTGGCAAAAAAATCGACATCAAAAGGTTTGACCGGGAGCTGCAAAGACTCGCCGGAAAGGAGGGGATGGAGGTAAGCACCCATCACGAGTCAGAATCACAGAAAAATATCGCAGTCTTTGTGACCAGAGAGCCCCACTGCCTGGAGCTGTTGCTAAAAAACCAATCCAAGCTGAGGGGCAAGATCGCAGTCATAGTGGGGACCGAGAAAACGCTGGGGCCGGTAGCCAGAAAGGCAAAGATTCCATTCATCTGCGTGGAGGAGCGCGCACAGACCAAGGCAGAGTCAAGGCTGATTGACATATGCAGGAAGTACGGGGTGGATCTGATACTGCTGGCAAGATACATGAGGATTCTTACGCCGAACTTCGTGTGGAGGTATCCGAACAGGATTATCAACATCCATCCGTCACTGCTGCCGGCATTTCCCGGGGCAATCGCATACGAACAGGCATACGAGAGGGGGACAAAAATTATCGGGGTGACGTCGCACTATGTTACAGAAAACCTGGACCAGGGACCCATAATCTTCCAGGACGCGTTTGACGTCGGCTCAAATGACACGCTAGAGACAATAAAGAAAAACGGACAGAGGTTGGAAGCTGCCACGCTCTTCAAGGCGGCCAAGCTGCACCTGGAGAACAAGCTGGAAGTGAGCTGGAGGAAGGTCCACATCAAGTTCAAGTGATTCGATGAAGGATGTTTTTACACAGTTTGATCCCGAGCTGAGAAAGCAGATAAGGCAAGAAAAACTTGCGGCAGTTATTCCCGTCGGCTCCATTGAGCAGCACGGCCCACACCTGCCGATTTCCACGGATTCGGAGATTGTTGCCGAGATTGCAGGCAGGATAGGCCCAAAAATCAACGCGCTGGTGCTGCCTACGATAGCATATGGAGTGTCATTTGAGCACGCCCCATTTTTTCATGCAAGCGTAAAAAAATCAACGCTGCAAAAACAGATCACAGAAATCTGCGGGTCGCTAGGGGACGGCGGGATAAGGAACATTTTTGTAATAAACGGGCACCACGGGAACCAAAAGGCCGTTGACGGACTGGGCAGGAAAATTTCAAGCAGAAAATTCAGGGTGTTTGAGTTTTCGTACTGGCACTTCATGGAAAGGCGCTTTGATCATGCGGGCTTTGTCGAAACGGCACTGATGCTGGCCATATCAAAAAACGTCAAGATGAGGCTGGCCGAGAGGGGCCTCGACGAGGAGCAGTTCAGCAGGGCGGAGCTGGAAAAAGTCAGCAGGCTTGCCTCAAGGTCGTTTCCAAGGGCTACCAAAAACGGGGTCTGGGGCGATCCAAGGGGAGCCACAAAGAGGGACGGGCTGCAGATACTGTCAGAAATCGTCAGAAACCTGGAAAAAAAGTGTCAAACATGCCTA
>CAYGCI010000012.1:0-17624 GCA_964348355.1 uncultured Nitrosopumilaceae archaeon
TGGTGATTTTCGGTCAAGTTTCAGATTTTAGGCAGGGTTATGCAACAGTCTACCCGCAATGATAGGATTTTATACAATGATCAAAAGCCAAGGCTATTGAGTAAGGTCAGGAATATGGGGCTTGCAAAGCAGGGAAGGCTTTCCTACGAGTGGGCTCGCTCCCACATGCAAATTTTAGACAACACCATAAGCCGACTAAAAAAATCAAGGCCCCTCAGGGGCGTGACGGTCGGCTTTTGCCTGCACATTACAAAGGAGACCTCCGTGCTCTTGATGGGTGCAGGGGAACTGGGGGCAGACGTTGCAGCATGCGGCGGAAATCCGCTGACCACCCAGGACGACATCGCCGCGTTTCTGGCATCGCAGGGCATTCACGTCTATGCGTGGAATGATCAGACGGACAGGGAGTATGACTGGTGCATAGACCAGGTCCTGGGCCACAAGCCGGACATCCTGACAGATGACGGTGCAGACATGAACATCAAGGCCCACTTTGACAAAAAGCACCGGGGACTCGGCATCCTGGGCGCGACTGAGGAGACCACCGCAGGGGTTACCAGGGTAAGGGCCGTGGAGCGCCAGGGGAAGCTTCGCTATCCCGTAATTGCGGTAAACGAGGCCTATACGAAGCACATGTTTGACAACCGTTATGGAACGGGCCAGAGCACCATCGACGGCTACCTCCGTGCGATGAACCTGCTCATCGCCACAAAGAGGATCGTAGTAGTCGGATATGGCTGGGTTGGAAGGGGCGTGGCGTCCCGCTGTGCGGGAATGGGGGGCAAGGTCATAGTTACGGAGGTTGATCCGGTCAGGGCACTGGAGGCACACATGGACGGATATGAGGTGATGCCGATGTCTGGGGCCTGCAAGGTGGGCGACATCTTTGTCACCTGCACAGGGATGACCGGCGTAATCCGAAAGGAGCACATGCTCAAGATGAAGGACGGCGCAGTTGTGGGAAACGTCGGCCACTTTGACGTTGAGATTGACACCAAGTTCCTGCTGGCAGAATCGAGGTCGGTAAAGGAGGTGCGGCCAAGCCTGGACGAGTGCCGCCTGCGCAATGGCAGGCGGGTGTATCTTATTGGAAAAGGCAGGCTGGCAAACCTCGTAGCTGCCGAGGGCCATCCCCCCGAGGTGATGGCGCAGTCCTTCTCAAACCAGATCCTGTCGATCCTATACATCCTCAAAAACCACAAGAAAATGGAAAACAAGGTGGCCGTCGTACCAGAGGAGATCGACGTCCAGGTCGCGCGCGACGCGCTCAAGGCAATGAATGTCAGGATTGACCGGCTGACTCCCGAACAGGTCAGGTATGCCAACAGCTGGTAGGCCCCACTCCTCAGCTGCGGCTTGCCACTGCCGGGACCCGGGCAGGTGGCGTCCCCGCGTCTGCCGTCAGACGGCCACAAAGGGCAGCCCAGCCTCTGTTTTTACTTGGCTTTTTGGCACATTTTGCCTGGCCGATACTTGATATTGCCCACTTTGACAGAGCTGAAAAGCAATGCTGTTTTTAAAAAAATTCAGGGCTCGTTTTTTGCCTTCAGTAAAGTAGTTTTATTGATACTTCTTGTTTGCCCTGATGTAATATCTCATGAACCATTTTAGGAAAATCATTTCATCCTCACCCACCTGGCCTTTTTCTAATGCTCTGTAGTAC
Organism: uncultured Nitrosopumilaceae archaeon; assembly: GCA_964348355.1. Taxonomy (GTDB): domain Archaea; phylum Thermoproteota; class Nitrososphaeria; order Nitrososphaerales; family Nitrosopumilaceae; genus JAWVZS01. Next base: position 1,664 of record CAYGCI010000012.1, read on the forward strand.
TGCTCTCTATCTGTGTACTTGATGTTTAGTGGCGGGCAATTGTTCTCAGTCAATACGTAGTTCATTATCATTCTTGAAATCCTACCGTTGCCATCTCCGAAAGGATGTATGCTCACAAATCTGAAATGTAGTAGTCCAGCTAGCTCGATTTGCCCCGTTTCTTTTTTCAGCTTTTTATATTCTTTGAGAAACTGCTTTACAAATTGCGGCACAAATTTCCAGTGTGGGAATGTTGACTCGCTGTTTGTTACATATACTGCATTAGTTCTTAGCCTTCCTGCAAACTCTGGTTTTGTTTTTTTAAACATTTCTTTATGCCATGCAAGGATAGTTTTTTCTGACAGTGTCGGGTGGCTATTTATTATTTTGAGAAAAACTTTGTGGTGTTTTTGAGCCTCTACCATGTCTTCTTCAGGTTTTTGACTTGGAGTCAATGAGAATCTTAACAAGTTGAAAGTTTCTTTTTTTGTTAGTGTGGAGCCTTCTATTTTTTGCGAATCATGAGTGAATCCTAGTGAAAATTCCTTCAAATGCCCCGCAATTGTTTTCTTTGACTGTTTCCGGTATGCTTTTTTTATTTTTTCAGTTTTTTCTTTCCACTCTTTGCACATTACTTCTAAGAGAAATGCCTTTTTGATTTCCTTGATGTTTTCAGGAATCTCTCTGCCCATATATTTTTCATGTTGGTGTCTTCCCGCGTTGTGTATCAAAACATAGTATGTTTTTTTACCTTTTTTGCGTCTAAACACTGATACCATTATCCATAGTATCCAGTGTATTATGATATAAACATTAAAAATAAGAAAAAACACTGGATACATTGCTCTATGGTGACGCTTGGAAGTTTTTGATCAATTCGGGCTTGCCCCGAGAAGCGCCGTAACATCATGGTCGAAGCTGGCAGCCCTCAGGTGCTCGGACAGCACATGCCGCATCTCGAATGTTGCATAGCGCTCGGAGACGAGGACGTCCCGCTTTGCTTCATTGCCGGCCGGGATCTTGATCACATGCCTCCCACGCCGCATCCTCGGGCGGGGATAAACCCTTACCTCCAAACTGTTATTTGGCTGGCGAGACGAGGGCGACCTGCCGGACTCAAATGGATGGATGGTGCGCGGGGACGACAGGAGTGCATGGTCATGCATGGCGCCCGCAAGACCGGATCACCGCCTGCGGGTGCGTGAACAGGTCCGCAAACAGGAATCCCCTACCTGCCTCTGCCGTTTTTTGAATAAAACAGGTAAAAGCTGCCCAAAAACACCGCAATCATGGCCGCCCCGGTAACGTATGCATAGTTGAACCCGTCTCCGGGATCCTGCTCATGATAGCCGTTGATCAAAAACGTCAAAACCAGCAGCACTCCCCCGAGGAGCATCAGTCGTCTGTGCGTCTGCAATATGTAATGGGTTGATCCACCTATGAATTAAGAATTGCAATCAAGCAAATTTTACCAAAACTACCCAATAATCCGACAAAACAAGCTTCTTAACCCTAAATTGAATCCACAAGTATCATGCGAGACAAGGCAATCATAACCAGCGCCCTTCCGTATGCAAACGGCGAGATTCACCTTGGCCATGTTGCATCGACCTACCTTCCGGCTGATGTCACGACCAGGTTTCTGAGACAGAAGGGGGTAGAGGCATACTATGTCTGCGCATCTGATGATTTTGGAACCCCGATCCTGATCCAGTCCGAAAAACAGGGAAAGACCCCCCAGGAATACGTCGCAGGCTGGAACAAGCGCGACCACGAGGACTTTGCCGCACTTGGCATCGGGTTTGACTTTTTTTACAGCACCAGCTCCGCAGAAAACATAGAGCTTGTACAGCATGTCTTCAACAAGCTAAACGATGCGGGGCACATCTACGAGTCCGAGATCATCCAGTTTTTCTGCGAGCATGATGGCAAGTTCCTGCCCGACCGATACGTGAAGGGAGCCTGTCCGTACTGCGGAGCAGAGGACCAGTATTCTGACCTTTGTGAGAGCTGCGGCCGCGTACCTGAGGCCATCAACGACCCGAGGTGCTCTATCTGCGGCCGGACCCCGATCAAGAAAAAGACCCGCCACTACTTCTTCAAGCTCAAAAGCTTTGGCGACGCCCTGAGCAGGTGGCTGGAGGAAAACAACAACCTGCAGAGGGACGTAAAAAAGTACGTCCAGAACTGGATCAAGGCCGGACTGGTTGACTGGGACATCACCCGTGACATAGAGTGGGGCGTTCCGATCCCAACCGAGGGGGCCGGCGGACAGGTCTTCTACGGCTGGTTTGACAACCACCTGGCCTACATCTCCACCGCAGTCAAGTTCCTAAACGACCGGGGGATCGACGGAAAGGAGTTTTGGAACTCTGCAGATATTTACCATTTTATAGGCAAGGACATCGTATACCACCACTACCTGTTCCTCCCGGCAATGCGTCTGGGCATATCCGAGGAGTACAAGCTCCCAGACTTTATCCCCACCCGCGGTCACCTTACGCTGGAGTCCAGGAAGATCTCCAAGAGCAGGAACTGGTATATAGGCCTCAGGGAGTTTCTGGGGTACTATCCTGCCGACTATCTGCGGTACTATCTGATATCCATCAATCCGTACTCCCAAGACGACCTCAACTTTGACTGGGACGAGTTTGCCACAAGAATCAACTCTGAGCTGATCGGGAACCTGGGGAACTTTGTGAACCGCGCGCTGGGGTTTGCTGCAAGGAGCTTTGACGGCGTGGTTCCAGCACCCGGAGAGCTCGACGATGCTGACAGGGCAGCCGAGTCCAAAATCAGGTCGCTGGCACCCGAGGTCGGGGGCCTGATGGAGCAAAACCACCTGGATCGGGCACTCAAAAGAATCCTCGACTTTACGGGCCACTTTAACCAGTACTTTCAGCACAAGGAGCCCTGGAGGGGGGGACCGGGCACCGGCACCTGTGTGTTCCTGTCGGCAAACGCAACTAGGAGCCTTGCAATCGCACTGTGCCCGTTCCTGCCTGACTCCTCGCAAAAAATCTGGGAGCAGGCAGGCCTCAAAGGCAGATCCTCTGAGCTGCCCTGGGACTCGATGTCCGAGGTGTGCCTCAGGCCGGGCCACAGGCTGGCGACGCCGTCTCCGCTGTTTGCCAAAGTCGAGGGCGCCGATATCGCAGAACACAAGCAAAGGCTGGGCACGAGGCAGCGATGAGGGGGCAGTTTCCCAGGGTTTCGACCAGGGGATACTATGATCTGGACACGGGCAAGACGCTCAAGACAAGTCCGTACCACCTGTACCCCAGATCATTTTTTGACTCGCTTGTCGGGGCGGGGGAGCTGGCCCTGATGATGCACGGACTGAGAAACGACAGGGCCGGCGCGCTAGAAAAGTTCGTGACCGCGCAAAGGCGCCTCCGGCAGGTCGGGTACAGGCATCCCGTCGTCGGATACAGCTATGACTCAAACACCAGGGGCGCCCACCTTGCGAGGTCCGCCCTCAAGGCGCTGCATGTAGGCCAAAAAATCGCCAGAAAAAACGGCAGGAACCTCTCAAGGTTCATCCTGGACTTTAAGAGGCAGAGCCCGGAGACGAAGATCCGCCTGATGGGACACTCCCTGGGCTCCCAGGTGATCCTGCATGCGGTTGAGCGCCTGGCACATAGTCCGAAAAACGACTCTGTCGTCGAGTCCGTCCACTTTTTTGGGGGCTCTGTGGGTGTGGGGGAGCTGTCGTCTGCAAGATACTCCGCAATGCTGCAGAGAGTAGTGAACGGCAGGGTTGTGAACTATTTTAGCCCGCAAGACGAGGTCCTCATGCACGCCCACGACTCTGGTGCCGTTTTGAGCCCGATCGGATACCTCGGATGCAGGCCAAGGCCCTTCCCAAAGTACACCCAAAAGAGGGTACGGCCAAAAAACCACAGGTTTGCAAGCTATGCTGCAACCATCAGATCATTCCCCTAGTCGAGCAGTTAAATCCCCCTGCCCGGGCATACTGGCATGAAGTCCGCAAACTTTGTCGTCCTGGGTGATCAGAGCATTGCCGGCGTCCTCGGAAGGAAGGGAACCCAGACCGATCTTACGCTGTACGACAAAAAAGAGTCGGGCGTCATCCGTACGTGGGTGGCCCCAAACGGGTTTCCGGAAAAAATCCAGCCGCTGTTTCAGGCAATCAACCTGACCGAGTTTGCGGTGCTGAATGTGGCCGCACTTGACAGGTTCACCGGCGAGCAGATCGTCGCACTGGACATGCTGGGCAGGAAAACCGGAGTCCTGAGCCACTCCTACGAGGTCGACGAGGGCACCCTGGATACGATGATCAGGGGAACCGTTGTTGAAAACTATGCGGCAGCCGAGCCCGGCAGAATCCGCGAGGAGGTGGCAAAAATCGAGCCGGTATCGGCGGGGGGCAAGACCAGGATTGTAGTTGATCACTGCTTTGATGTCAGGGGCGTGGGCACCGTCGCCCTGGGAAAGGTCGCCGCGGGGACCGTCGCACAGTATGACAACCTCAAGCTGCTCCCATCAGGCGCAGACGTAATGGTAAAATCAATCCAGATGCACGACGAGCCGGTCGATGCGGCATCATCGCCCGCCCGGGTTGGCCTGTCCCTGAAGGGCGTAAGGCCCGACGAGGTCGGCCGCGGCGACGTCCTGTGCGAGGATGACTCGATCAGGGTCGCCGACCAAATAGAGCTGGACTTTGCAAAGACTCCGTACTATGCGGGGGATGTCTCTGTGGGGCAGATGTGCCTGGTCAGTACGGGCCTCAAGATAATGGCCGGAAAGATCACCTCTGCATCCCCACTCAGGATCAAGCTGGACAGGCCCGTCGTATGCGATGACATGGGCGTCCTCCTCAAGCCCGAGTCGACCGGCATACGCATCATGGGCAGCGGCAAAATCCAATGACATCATTTAATTAAATCACAGTCCTGCCCTCTGCATGCGTGCGCTAGTAATGGGACGGTTCCAGCCCTTTCACCTGGGCCACCTAGATATGGTTCGGCAGGTCCTCCGCGAAAACGACGAGGTAATCATCGCCGTAACCAGCTCCCAGTTTAACTATCTTCTAAAGAACCCCTTTACATCCGGCGAGAGAATCGAGATGATCCACAGCTCCCTGCTCGACGAGGGCGTCGACGTCTCAAAATGCTATATAGTTGCAATCGAGAACCGGCCCAACATCGCAACATGGGCAGGCCACCTAAAGTCCTCACTTCCCCGCTTTGACAGGGTATACAGCGGCAACAGGTACGTCTCCATGCTGCTTGCAGACTCGGGCATCGACGTCATAACCCCCGAATTCCTGGATCGCGAGAGGCTCGCGGCCACTGCCATTCGAGACATGATGATCAACGACGGGGACTGGAGGCCATGCGTTCCCGCTGCAGTATCCGAGGCAATCTCCAGAATTGGCGGCGTAAACCGGCTCAAGACCATAGCAGCCTCTGACACCAATCCGACCGAGCATTGACCGGGCCGGTACGCGCATGCCCGATCTGCCCCGGATGCGGCTCCAAGCGGTTCGAGCGGCTTGCCGGCCGGGGGGTGGCCGTAAGGTGCAGAAGATGCGGCAGAATCATGCAAATCTGAGGCTGTACGGGGTCCACCCCCTCAGACAGTCAGACAGGCCGCATGCAGTTTTGGTTTTCACGCCTGGCCGGCCAGGGGGGACGTGGCCTCGCACCCGGGGCCTTGGTTAATATTTGCAGTGTATTGACTTGTACGCATGGCACAGACATGGAAGGATGCCGACATCAGCCTTGACCCGGTACGGGATCAGACAATTGCCGTGATCGGCTACGGGATCCAGGGCGACGCCCAGGCAAACAACATGAGGGACTCTGGCCTCAACGTCGTCGTCGGCCTCAGGGAGGGCGGAGACAGCTGGAAAAAGGCCGAGGCCGACGGCCACAGGGTAATGTCAGTTGCAGACGCCGCAAAGGCCGCAGACATCATCCACGTGCTGGTTCCTGACATGATTCAGGGCCGGGTATACAGGGATCAAATCGGGCCGAACCTTTCTGAGGGAAAGGCGCTGTCGTTTTCGCACGCCGCGGCAATCTACTGGAAGTGGATCGAGGCGCCCTCAAACGTCGACCTGATCATGGTTGCACCAAAGGGCCCGGGCTCCAAGGTACGCGAGACATATCTTGACGGCTTTGGAACCCCCTCGATCGTTGCAGTCGAGCAGGACTTTTCAGGCAGGGCCTGGGAGAGGGCGCTGGGGATCGCAAAGGCCGTCGGGAGCGCAAGGGCCGGACTGATCAGGACGACCTTCAAGGAGGAGGTCGAGACAGACTGGTTCGGCGAGCAGGCAGACCTGTGCGGCGGCGCGGCCTCCATGGTGACCAACGCGTTTGAGACGCTGGTCGAGGCAGGCTACCAGCCGGAAATCGCGTACTTTGAGGTCCTGCACGAGCTCAAGCTTATCGTGGACATGATTCAGAGGTACGGAATCAACGGGATGTGGAGGCGCGTGAGCGAGACTGCCAGATACGGCGGCCTGACACGCGGCCCGATGGTGATGGATGCGGCAAGCAAGGAGAGGATGAAAAAGGTCCTAGCCATGATTCAGGACGGCACCTTCAACGCCGAATGGATATCCGAGTACCAGAAAAACGGCAGGGACGCCTTTGACAGGTACATGAGGCAGTACGACGAGCACCAGATTGAAAAGGTCGGCAGGCAGATGCGCAAGATGATGTGGCCTGACTCTACGGAATAGTTCCGCTTTCTATATTTTTCTCAGCTTGCCGACGCCGGCTGTGATGTGATCGATGATTGCCGGCAGCGGCGTTCCGGGCCCGAACACGTGGTCGACGCCGGCCTTTGCCAGCCCCTTGTGGTCGACCTCGGGGATGACCCCGCCGCCCACTATCAGGACGTCCCTGACCCCCTTCTTCTTGAGCGCCCTTACAACCCTCGGGAAGAGAGTCCCGTGGGCCCCGTTTAGCAGGCTCATTGCGACTGCGTCAACATCCTCGTCTTGTGCAATCTGTGCAACCCTTTCGGGCGTGGCAAACAGCCCAGAATAGACCACCTCCATTCCGGCGTCCCTGAACGCCCTGCAAAGGACCAGTGCGCCGCGATCGTGCCCGTCAAGGCCCAGCTTTGCCACCAGAATCTTGATCCTACGAGATGCCGTCTTTTGCTTCATCGGCCTAGTGTATGGCTGGCACCTTTATTTGATTTTCTCAAACGCCAGTCCCCCAAGGGGCAGCTCGTGGCGGCGCCCTGCAGTCTGGCATACGGCGCCTAGGCACGTCACTGGGGCCCTGTCACAGTGAGCACAACTGAGGGCCGATCATCTTCTCATCCGGGCGGGCACGCCACGCCAAAAACCATGATCCGTTTTTTTGGTGTGTGCACCGCGTCATGTGGTTGTATGAAGTTACGTCCCCCTGCTGGCCATGCATGAAAACCCTGCTGCATGCAAACTCACGCCTCATTGCTGAGGGATGGCCTCGTACAGATGGTTCTCAGGTGTTCTGATGAGCTAGGCGGCAACCCGGCCACAACACTGCCGGCCATGCCGGCAGTTGCTGCGCCGCGGCCTGGCGCGGATCACCGCAAAAGGCACGTCCCAAAACCACGATCATGGACAGCGCCCAAACGCCAATCTACTTAAGGCTGGACAAAAAACCCCCTCCATGCTGGTGTCTCCGACAAACTATGATCTGGAGTTTGAGCCCGACCTCAAGAATTTCACGTTTGCCGGCAGGGAAACCATCACGGCAGTAGCCAGCAAGCCTACCGGCAGGATATCAATCCATGCAGCAGAGCTCAAGATCAAGTCATGCCATCTGGTGTACGGCGGCTCCAGGACCCGGGCCGAAATCCAGCTGGATGAAAAGTCCGAGCAGCTCCACATAACTACTGGAGAGCCTGTCAGTGGCAAGTTCGCCCTGGAGATTGACTTTGCCGGAACGCTGAACGACAGGCTGCTGGGATTTTATCGCAGCCAGTACAAGGACGGATCCAAGACAAGGTACATCGCCACAACCCAGTTTGAGGCAGCCGATGCCAGGCGCGCGTTTCCCTGCTGGGACGAGCCCGAGGCAAAGGCCACCTTTGACATTGCGATAACTGCCGAGAGCAGATACATGGCAGTATCCAACATGCCAACCGTCTCCAAGAAAAAACTCGGCAGGAAGACCCGCCACAAGTTTGACACCACCCCTGTCATGTCGACCTATCTGGTCTATCTCGGGGTGGGCGAGTTTGAGCACATACGCGGCAGGTCTGGCAAGACGGCCGTCCGGGTAATCACGACCCGGGGGAACAAGGCCCGCGGCCGGTTCGCCCTGGATCTTGCAAAGAGGCTGCTTGCATCCTATGAGGAGTATTTTGGGATAAGGTACCCGCTGCCAAAGCTTGACCTCCTTGCAATCCCCGACTTTGCGGCAGGCGCCATGGAGAACTGGGGTGCAATTACGTTCAGGGAGACGATCCTGCTTTATGACCCAGAGACCTCCTCTGCCAAGACAAAGCAGTTCATTGCCGAGGTCATCTCCCACGAGATTGCGCACCAGTGGTTTGGAAACCTCGTGACCATGAGGTGGTGGAACGACCTGTGGCTCAACGAGAGCTTTGCCACGTTTATGGCCACAAAATTCGTCGACAAGTTCTACCCAGAGTGGGAGCTGTGGGACCAGTTCGTCGAGGACGCGATGAACACCGCGATGGGCCTTGACTCCCTCAAGTCCACGCATCCCATCGACGTCAAGGTGGACAGCCCGGCCGAGATCCGGGAGATCTTTGATGCCATATCCTATGACAAGGGCGGCTGCATCCTGCGGATGCTCGAGCACTATGTGGGCGAGCCCAGCTTTCGGAAGGGATTGAGGGACTATCTCTCAAGGTTTCAGTATAAAAACGCCGCAGGCGATGACCTGTGGTCTGCAATAGGCAGGGCATCAGGCAAGCCCGTAAGATCCATGGTGAACAGCTGGCTCAGGCAGCCGGGCTTTCCGGTAGTCGAGGTGAGCCAGAACGGGACCGACGTCAGGCTGCGGCAGAGGCGGTTCCTTCTAGACAACGAGCCCCAAAAGGGGGAGTGGCAGGTCGAAACACATGGATGCTCGCCTCTTTTCGTGCAGAAAACCGACAAGAGGCCCCAAAAGGGGCTGTGGCAAATCCCAGTCGACGTCTCTGCCGGCGGCAGGCACAGGAGCTACCTCATGGCCTCAAAGTCAAAAAGCATCAGGGTTCCAAAAGACTCCACCCCCGTCGTCAACCTGGGCAGAAACGGATTCTATCGCACAAAGTACGACGACGGAATCCTGCTTGATCTAAAGATGCTGGTCGACGAAAAGCGGATCCACCACATTGACCGGTGGGCGGTTCAAAACGACCTGTTTGCGCTATGCATGTCCGGGGGCTACAAGGTGGGGGGCTATCTTGACTTTAGCGACGCGTACCTTGACGAGGACAGCTATCTTGTATCCGTAAACGTTGCAAGCAACATCTACTCGCTGTTTCTGATGACCTACTGGGAGCCCTCATGCGGGGCAATCCGGGGGCATGCCATGGGCTACTTTAGGCGCCTGCTGCACCGGCTGGGATGGGACTCCAAGGAATCCGACAGGCACACCGATGCGCTGCTCCGAAGCTTTGCGGTATCTGCGCTGACAAGGCTGGGAGACGAATCAGTAATCGGGGAGGCAGAGTCCAGATTCAGGACATTCCTGAAAAAACCACGCTCGCTGCATCCTGACCTGCGCGAGGCAGTCTTCTCTGCTGCGGCGTGGAACGGCAACTCCAGAACACATGCACAGCTTACGGATCTCTTCAAAAAGGCCAAGACCCAGGAGGAAAAGCTCCGATTCCTGGGCGCGCTGTGCAACTTCCAGGACAAGAGGCTGCTTGCAAGGACGCTGAACTTCTCGCAGACCCCGGACGTGCGCTCGCAAAACATGCAGCTGCCCATCATGCGCGTCGCTGCCAACCCTCACGGGAGGGAGATCCTCTGGCCCTGGCTTGAGAAGAACTGGGCAAGGCTCAGCAGGAAGGTCGGGCACGGAAACCCACTGTTCAACAGAATCGTCGCAAGCATAGGCCAGGTGGCTGACGCGGGGATGGAAAGGGAGATACGGATGTTCTTCCTAAAGAACCCCACCCCGGGGACCGCCAGGACGCTGGAGCAGACCCTGGAGCGGATGCGCGTACGCTCAAGATTCCTGGCATCCGTCAGGGAGGAGCTGGGGGGCAGCTGATCCGACGTGGTCGCAAAGGCGGTGCCAATCCTCGGTGTTGTAATCATCACCGGCCTTGCAGCGCTGCTTGTTGCAGGCACGGGCCCGCCCCCGGATCTTGGTGGCACGTTTGTCGTCGACGCGGTGTACCACGAGGAGCAGGGACTCGTGCGGATCTCGTTTGAGGATACCGGCGGCCAGTCGACCTCCGTCATAATGGAGGTCCTGGGAATGGATGAGACGTTTCAGAGGTATTATGAGGAGGCCAGCTTTGTAGAGGACGTGGCCTTTGAGCTGCCCCCCAGGTACGGGTGGAGGGTGCATCCCGTCACGTTCGTGGTGGAGCACCCCGAGCTGGGAAAGGTTGGCTTGAAGACCGAAATCCGCGCCCCCGGAGAACCCAGGCCTGCGGTGATATACAGCCGCCTGTGACCGGATCACCTGCAAGATTTTATTGCGGTAAAAATCCACCATAACCGTTGGATCTGCTGGCTGACCTGAGGAAGGGAAAACGCGGCGCGATTGCCAGGGCAATATCCGTCGTTGAAAACGATCAAGCGGGGACCCGAAGACTGCTAAAGAAGATCTTCAGGGGACCTGGAGACTCTGTCGTAATAGGCATAACCGGGCCTGCCGGTGCAGGAAAAAGCTCGCTCATCAACAAGACCGCAGTCGAGCTTCGAAGACTCAAAACAAGGCCTGCCGTCCTTGCAATCGATCCTACCAGCCATCTTACCGGCGGCGCAATCCTGGGCGACAGGGTCAGGATGACAGAGTCTACCGACTCGGGAACCTACATCCGGAGCATCGCATCGCGCGGCTCTGCAGGCGCAGTGTCGCGCTCGCTGCGCAACAGCATCCGCGTCCTCGAATATGCCGGATTCGACCCGATAATCATTGAAAGCGTGGGGGCCGGGCAGACGGAGGTTGCGATCTCCGGCATTGCAGACGTCACCGTGGTCGTCTTCAACCCGCATACCGGCGACAGCATCCAGGCCATCAAGGCCGGACTGACAGAGATCGGGGACGTATATGTAGTAAACAAGTCTGACCTGGACGGCGCATCCCAGCTCTTCGATGCAGTCCGGGACTTTATCGGGGCATCAGGGAAAAACCCCGCAGTACTGAAGACATCTGCCAAGAAAAACAGGGGGATAAGGGAGTTTGCAAGGCAGCTCAAGGGGCTGATGGATGCAAAGAAAAAGGAAAAGGGGCAGAGGGATCCCGCCCGTCTGGAGGCCGAGCTGCGCGATATTGTTTTAAATAACATAACCGAACAGATCGATACCATGCTTGACTCAAGCAAGACGTATGCCAGTTACCTTAAGAAGCTGCAGTCCGGGAGGATGAACCCACTTGAGGCAGGAGACAGGATCTCCAAGTCAATACTGGGGTGATCAATGCATGGCGGCAAGAAAACCTGCAGGCAAGGCGGCAAAAGAGCCGGAGGGGAGGATCTTTACCGACTCTAACTTTGCAGTAAAGCGAATCTACCGCAAGTCGGGAAAAAAGAGGCCGGCAGAGGACGCCGGACGGTATCCGTTCACGCGTGGAATCCACCCGGGAATGTACCGTGACAGGTTCTGGACCATGCGCCAGTACTCTGGATTCGGCGATGCGAGGCTCACAAACGAGCGGTTCAAGTTCATGCTTGAAAAGGGGCAGACGGGCCTCAGCATGGCCTTTGATCTGCCGACGCAGATAGGCCACGATCCGGACTCGGCGCAGGCCGAAGGCGAGGTCGGCAAGGTCGGCGTCTCGATTGCGTCGCTAAAGGACATGATGACTGCGTTTGACGGGATTCCGCTGGGCAGGGTCAGCTCCTCGATGACGATCAACTCCACGGCGTCCACCCTGCTTGCGTACTATATAGCGGTGGGCCAGTCCCAGGGGTTCCAAAGCAGGCAGCTGCGAGGAACCACACAAAACGACATACTCAAGGAGTACATCGCAAGGAACACCTACATCTATCCGCCGCAGCCCTCGATGAGGCTGATTGGCGACATGATCGGATACTGCGCGCAGGAGGTTCCGTCCTGGTATCCCGTATCCATATCCGGATACCACATGAGGGAGGCAGGATGCACTGCGACGCAGGAGGTGGCATTCACGCTTGCAAACGCGATTGCCTACATCCAGACATGCATTGACAGGGGCCTGGGGATTGACGACTTTGCCCCGAGGCTGTCGTTTTTCTTCTGCTGTACAATGGAGTTCTTCGAGGAGGTCGCAAAATTCCGCGTCGCAAGGAGGGTGTATGCAAAAATCCTCAAGGAGATGTTTCATGCCAGGAATCCAAAGTCAATGCAGCTAAAGTTCCACACGCAGACCAGCGGCGAGTCGCTCACCGCGCAGCAGCCTGACAACAACATCGTCAGGGTTGCAATCCAGACCATGGCCGCAGTCATGGGCGGCACCCAGTCGCTCCACACGAACTCCCGGGACGAGGCGCTGGCACTGCCCACCCAAGAGTCCGCAAAGATTGCGCTCCGGACCCAGCAGATCGTGGCGCACGAGAGCGGCGTGACCAAGACTGCCGACCCGATGGCAGGCTCGTACTATCTTGAGGAGCTGTGCGAGAGGATCGAGGATGGCGTCTGGAGGTACCTCAAGAGGATCGAGGGGATGGGCGGCTCTGTGCGCGCAATCGAGAGGGGCTTTTTCCAGTCCGAAATCAGGCAGAACGCATACCGCCTGAAAAAGGAGGCCGATGACGGCCAGCGAGTCCTGGTCGGCGTCAACAGGTATACAGAGGAGGAGAGGCAGCCCGACCTGCTGCGAATCGACGACAGGATCGAGGCCCAGCAAAAAAAGGCACTCAAAAAGCTGCGCGCCTCCAGGGACGCCGACGGGGTAGAAAAGGCCCTGTCTGCAATGAAGGCCGCAGCCGAGACCGACGAGAACCTGATGCCCTACATCGTTGATGCGGCAAAGGCGTATGCGACGACCGGCGAGATCAGCGACTCGTTCCGCGAGGTATTCGGCCAGTACAGGCCAAGGGAGGTGTTCTAGGTGAGGATAGACCACGTTGCAATAGCGGTAAACGACGTTGAAGCCTCTGCCAGGGTATACGGGGAGGCGCTGGGCGTCGATCATGTCGAGTTTGAGACCGTCGAGACCGAGGGCGTCAGGGTGGCCATCCTGAGGCTGGAAAACGGCCGAATCGAGCTGATGGAGCCCACCGGTAAGGACAGCCCGATCAGAAGGTTCCTGGAGAAAAAGGGCCAGGGTCTGCACCACGTGGCCCTGCAGACTGACGACATTGATGCCGAGGTCTCCCGCATGAGGGGCTGCGGAATCCGGTTTCTGGGCGATGTGAGGCCCGGCTCTGAGGGGACCCGGGTGACATTCATCCACCCAAAGTCGCTGGAGGGCGTGCTGGCCGAGCTCTGCTCCGGTTCCCGGCAGTGACGGGAATCAAGCCGGCAGCAGGTGATCACGGCAGTGCCGGGAGGGGGGCCTGCCAGATACTTTGACTCGCCTGGCATCCCACAGGCCTTCTGGCCCCTGCTCCCTGCAGGCGGGGGGGATCATGGCAAGGCCTGGCGCCTGCCGTGAACACCTCGACGATCATAGGATCTGGTGGCAGGAGCAGGGGTGGCCAATCCCGTGGCACCGCCTGCCCGCCTCGTCAGGGCGTGTACCAGACCGCAGTCAAGCCCACGATCCGGGCCGAGGCCGGCTGCGCGGTCATGGCTGCAGCCGCTGCTTGTGCTTGATGTGATCTTGGCAGCCGCTCGGGCCCGAAGCCGTTCCTGATACCATGCACGAGTCTGTCCGGGAGGGGGCCTCCGAGGCGGTAAAACTCACGCCTGAACCTCCAGAGCCCGAGCTGCCACCTGTGCTGCAGCCATTCCGGACCGGCGTTATGCGGCGAGGAGCCCTCTGACAAAAGCAGAGACTTGTTGGTACGCTGAAAGCAGGCTGGGATGCTGATCTGGGCCCGCTGCTTCCCGCAGTTTGACGGTGTGACAAAAGCCGTTGTTCGACATGTTGGAGCCGCGGTGAAAAAGTCATTCTGGCACGCATGCTCTCATCCGTCCCTGCCGTCCGGGACTGTCGTAGCATGGATGACTGGGACACAATCAGAGGACGGGTGGAGCTGATGCCCTTCTTCCGGTCTGTCCTGTATCCTGCGTAAAAAACTGGACGGCCCACTTGACATCGAAAGCAGCGTCTTGGCCCTGCAGCCTGATTCAAGCTGCCAGGGTCGCCGCCAACGGCGCAGTGGCATGCATCACCACCAGAATCACAGGCCGCCTTCCCTGCCGTACGCCAATGCCTCTGGACATTCTCAAGTGAATAAAAAACAGCAATCGGAGCTGCCGGAGTGCTGGCGGCACGTGTCGTCCTTCCGTGCTTGTGTGGGGCCACGTCCCCTTGCCGGACAGGCATGAAAATCACAACTGCGTCCAAATTTGTGCCTAGATGTATAGGGATGTGGCATCATACTCGCGTTTGTGTCATGCGGCCTCTGACCGTGCAGCGGATCGTTCCAGGGGTGGCCGCCTATGCCTGGGCCGCCGCCTGACGATCCCTTGATCTTCTCAACCTGGCTATCACCCACAGGATGATGCTCATGATCAGGGCTATGATGGCCGCGATTACCGCGCTTGTAAGCAGATCCATGCCGGAGCCGACCGGTATCGGAGCCGTCCACTTTGGCTGGATGTCTGTGTCGGTGTCCTGTGGGGGGGGGATGACACCGCCGCCGGTTCCAGCTATGGGCACGCACAAATCGTCGACCAGCTCAAGGCCGGGCCCGCATCCGCCTGTCAGTACTGCGGGAAGGCACACGCCGTCGATCAACTCTACGCCGGGCCCGCATCCAAAGGGCCCGGGCAGGGTCATGCCAACCTGGGTGGGCGGGGGTACTGACTGATGCCCCGACTCCCCTGCACTAGGATCGGCTGGCGTCTCGTCGGACACCAAGACGGTTTCTGGCGGCACGAGCAACGTACCGTAGTTGAAGATCTCCTGACCCGAGCAGGAATCCACGTTTATCGACTCCTTGTCGCGCAGCAGGCTGCTGCCTAGGAACAGCACCGCGTCGACACCTATGTAGCTCTCCCCCTCGTGCATCTGTGCTGTGAATATCCTGTACCTTGCAGACTCGCCTGCGGGTACCTCGACGGCCTGCTGGATGCCATACTCGCTGGTGCGCACCGACACGGACAGGTCTCCGAAGTCAGGCTCGACGGTCACCCTGATCTCAGCTGTGGAGCAGTCCCACGACACGGACAGTATGTTGACCAAGTCTCCACCGCCGCCCGACGTTTGTCTGACGTCCGAGTCGCTAGGTCTTGGGCCGCCACCGCCGCCACCGCCGCCACCGCCGCCGCCACCGCCGCCACCACCTGACGGACGTCCGACGTCTGAGCCGTCATTGGATCCCGGACCACCGCCGCCCGGCGGCAATCCGGTGTCGTCGCCATCGTCATCGGTTGGGACAAGCTCTGTGAGTGCAATCGGATTGTCCGGTGAATCATCTATCATGTTCCCAAGCAGATCCGACACGGCGCCTGCGGCAATATCGAGCTGCGGAGTATTCATCGGAATAACCTGGCGCAGCTGGGAGTCGGTTAGCGTAAGCGAGAGGGTCTCGACGTCGGCAGACGAAAAGTTCATCATGGAGCCGCCTAGCGTAGTGGTATTTACCTGGTTTATGTCACTGACATACAGCAGTGACATGTTGGTAGCCGAGACATCGACGGTCTCGTCAAACGTGATCGTCATTGCCCCAGTGTTCTCGTCAAGGGTCGCCGACGCAAATGTGGGCGGTACGCTGTCGCGCACCTGCA
>CAYGCI010000013.1:0-17357 GCA_964348355.1 uncultured Nitrosopumilaceae archaeon
CAATATCCCTCTGGGTCTTGTCCTCGCCGTTTTTGACGCAGGACAGGTACAGTGCCGCCGCGGCCAGGCCCATCGGATCCTTTCCGGCGGACACCTCGTTTTCCTGGGCGTCCTTTAGGACCTTGATTGCGTAGCGCTTTGTCTTTTCTGCGATTCCGATCCTGCTTGCGATCCTGGCCACGCACTGGATCGAGTCGGTGACAGGCATCTTCAGATCCAGCTCCTTGACCAGGAGCCTGTAACACCTTGCGATGTCCTTTCTCTTGATGTTTGCCGCCTGCTCGACGTCCTTGAGGTTTCTCGGCGTTGCGGTGTCCCTGCATGCGGCATACAGCGCCGAGGCCATGAGTGCCGAGATGGATCGTCCCCTCACAAGGCCCTTGTCAAGCGCCTTTCGGTAGATGTAGGCGGCCTTTTCAATCACAGAGTCTGAAATTGCGAGCTTGTCCTTTAGGCGGTTCAGCTCGCTGAAGGCCTGTCTAAAGTTCCTGTCGACCGGCTCGTGAACCTGGCTCCGGCTGTCCCAGGTTCTGAGGCGCTCGATGGTGCTCTTCATCGAGGCAGTCAGCGGCCTTCCGGAGGCGTCCTTGTTTACGGGATTGATGATTGTTGCAAGCCCCATGTCGTGCATTGTCAGCGAGGTGGGAGCCCCCGCCCTTGCCCTGTCGCCGTGCTCGTCCTGCGTAAATGATCTCCATTCCGGGCCCGACTCTTGGATCTTCTCGGACAGGACAAATCCGCACTTGGAGCAGAACATCTCGCCGGACTCGTTGTCGGTTACGAGCTTGCCCTTTGCACAACGCGGGCACAATTCCTTTGGATTGGATGCTTGTCTTACCATTGTTGTTCTATGGGGTAAAATTCGGTACTATTTATGAATCAATAACTTTTTTAATATGGCTTTTAGGCACATCGGCCGTTTTTGGGGCGTTTTTGGCAGCGGGGCGGGCCGCCGCCCGGCCTGCCGGAGTTCCTGAAAAACCGCCGGGTGCGAGGTCGCCTGCCCCTCCCAATCAGTCATGAGTTGGCATGCGTGATCGTGGTTTTCATGCCTGCCCAGCAGGGGGGCGTGGCCTCACACATCGCCGGGGATGCACGCATGGATCAGGCGTGCGGATCGGGCCAAGACAGGCCGGATCACGCGGCGGCCTCCAAAGCCCAGCAAAGCCTTCTTTAGGGGAAAACGGGAATAATTGCTGTGGTTGTCAGGTATGGCCTGCTTTTGGCCGCTTTCATGGTGGTTGCGGTTCCCCCCGCCTCAGGCGAGACGTTCAGGCAGACCATGGAGGGGGGGGTCGACGTCACCATCACATACCCCGAATCGGTGGTCTCCGGGGATGTCTTCTCAATTACCATACTAGTCGAGAACAACGGGTGGGAGGACAAGCGGGACGTCCGGTTTGACTTTAGGCCGGGCTCCGCACTGACCGCTGACCGGGACATGCTGGTCATCGACAGGATCTCAGAGGGCGGGTCGTTTGGAGAGACGGTCGGCTTTGGCGCATTCTCAGAGGATGAAAGCGACTATTTTCTGAACATCGGGTACTCGCAGGTTCTGATGCGGGACGACAGGGCCCCGTCGGAGCCGTTTGTGACCGACTTTGCAATTCCAATCACGGTCAAAGACGAGCCGGGGATCCTGATACGGACCGTTACGCCCGAGTCGATTTTTACCAGCGCAGAGTTTCCCTTTGAGGTCGGGGTTCTTTCTGAGGATATTGACCTGTATGATGTGAGTGTGAGAATCATCGCGCCCAGGGACATAGAGTTCAGGGGGGAGACGCTGCACGCCTTCTCAAGGGTAGACAAAAACGAGGAGGTAGATATCAGGGCGGAAATAATCACGCCGATGGAGGAGGTAGACACGCAGCACAAGCTGCCCTTCGAGGTAATAGTCACGTACAGGGATCACGAGGACAACGAAAAGACAGAGTCAAAAACCGTCCCTCTGCTGCTGCGGCCGCGGACGTTCATGGAGGTGACGACGGACGGCGGAATCTGGATAGGGGGCTTTTTTATCGCGCCATACGTCAGCCTGGGCACCATCATAGGGATTCCGGCCGGCGCCATCCTGTCAGTGCTCATAAGAAGGGCCCAGAAAAATCCAGGGAAGCGCGCCAGGAGGAAGAGGTGAGGATTCCCCGTGATGAGGCTTTTGATAATCCTGCTGGCGGCCGTGTCGCTGGGCATGGCCTGCGAGGCATACGGGCACGGGGTGGGCGCCGAGACGCTGCCCCCGCAGTGGCTGGGAGACAGGCAGGTCTTCATCCAGGTCAATGCGGTAAGCGTGGAGGATCCGGGGACAGACCAGCAGTTTACCTTCCAGCTGCTTGACATGCAGACGGGCGGGGCCGTGGGGGGCGTGACATACGAGATCAGGGCGTCAAAGCAGGATGCGGTACTGTTTGATGAGAGGTTTGAGAGCGGATCGGGCACCCTGGTAGTCGACCTGGTACACTCGGACTCTGATGCCGGGGTGGAAAAGAGCGCCTCGGGAATATTCGGGTTTTTTTCTGGGGATACGGATCTGGCAAGGGTGACAGGGCCCCACTTTGACCATGGCGGACTGTACCAGTTCGAGATAGGGGTTCTGACCGCGGGCAGCTTTTCAGACAGCCTTGATCCGCCGCTGGAATGGAGCTCGGGAATCTCCATAGCGGATACCACCACCCATGACATCGAGGATGCAAACTATGGAAGGCAGACCCTTACGCACATCTCATACTATGATGTCATTGAGGACTTTGGCTATGATCCCCACACCAACAGCATCTCCTTTGAGATGCCCTTTGATGGAAGCCCTGACTCGATAAACCAGACATCCCTAGTCCACGAGGAGTTTGCAGTGTCAAGGGACTTTGGGGATCTGATGGTCTCAGACATGTCAGCCACCGTCAACGGGGTCGTCATGCCCCCGGAGGTGATCCAGATCGATGACTTTACGGAGGGCAGAAGGATCGTCCACCTGACCCTGGTCAGGAGCAACATCATGGAGTTGTACGATCAGGGCAGGCTTGGGGGGGACAGGATGAGCTTTGTGATCGGCCCCTCGCAGGACGGCCTCCCCCTTGCCACCGTTACAAGGAACGGCCAGTTCAGGATAGTCATGGAGACGGATCCGGCCGAGGCCAGGTCGGGACAGGAGCTGGAGGTAAGGTACAAGCTGTTTGATGTACACCTCAAGGATCGCCCCGTCAGGGCAGACTATGATCTGTACGTGGTACAGGAGGGCAGGATGCTGCTTTCCACAACGGGGACAAGCAATGACGAGGCCGAAAGGTTTGACTCCGTCAGGTTCTACGTCCCCGAGCAGTCTGCGGGAATAATCCACGTCCACTTTGAGAATCTTGCGGGAAACTCGGTGGCGTCTGCAAGACTGCCCATTGTCGTAGACAGGATCCCGGCGGCGGTCGGCATTCCGGAATGGATCAGGGGCAACGCGGGGGCCTGGTCTGCGGGAGTCATCGGCGACGGGGAGTTTGCCGCGGGAATCGAGTGGCTGGTCTCAAACGGCGTCATAATGATTCCGGACACGCCGGCGGCCGCCGGTTCTGCAGGCACGATCCCGTCATGGGTAAAGTCTGCCGCGCAGGCATGGTCGATGGGAATGACCGGCGACGAGGAGTTTGCAGAGGGCATCCGGTTCCTGGTCTCCAACGGGATAATCAGGGTCTGACTATCTTCGCCGCATTGCTACCGCAGAGGTGGCAATTGCGGCTATCCCGATTCCGACTGCCACATACCCGACTCCGAGGCCCGGCTCGGATGACTCGAGCCTCCGAACCGAGTCCCTGATCTCGGCTATCTGCTCCTCGAAATCCTCGTGCTCCCCTATGATCGGATCCTCGGGCTGGGGGGGGAACTGGATGTATTCCTTGTTCTCCACCTTCGGGGCGTGCAGTGACAGGCTGGCCGGGGTGTCGTTGATCATGCCAAGCACGTTGACCTGGTAGTATCCGGGATTTGTGGGCTCTACAAGGGCAAAGTACTTGCCGGGTATGTGATCCGGCCGCAGCGGAAGGGTGATCGTCGTCCCGTTCTGCACCAGCTGGATCCTGAGATCCCTGTACAGCAGGGGTATGCCGTCCTTGAACTCCTGCTCCTCTGGGGGCAGCGACGGATCCAGCGGACTGACGAACAGCTCGATCCCGTTGGGGGTGTTTGAGACCGCGGGCTCGCTCATCCAGCCTATCTGGATGCGGTACTCCCCTATGGCGTCGATCTGGTGCGCATGGGCTGCGGGCACCAGAACCGCCAAGAGCAGCAGGGACGTGACGAGCACAGCCTTCATGGTTTTTTTTGCGGGCCCAGGATATTAAAAACATTGGAAAACTCCCGTGCGTGGATTGACAGTTGTACCACTAGGCATCGGTGTACATGGAGACCTCCCACGGCGTGGGGGTCTGGGCGAACGCGACGTACTCCTTTTGCTTCAGATCGGCGTATTTCTCCAAAAAGTCCCTCGTGAATGCCTCCTCAAGGAACGACGAGTCGCCCCCCAGCGCGTCCAGCGCGCCCTTGAGCGATACTGGCAGCGAGCCAATCCCGTACTCGCGCTTTTTTTCTGCAGACAGCTTGTATACGTTCTCCTCGACCGGATCGCCGGGATCCAGCTTTCGCCTGATTCCGTCCAGTCCGGCCAGCAGCAGCGCCGCCTCCAGGAGGTAGATGTTCGCGGTCGGATCCGGGACCCTGTACTCGATTCGCTTGCTCCTCTCCTGGTTCCTATAGTACATCGGGATCCTGATTGCCGCAGAGCGGTTTCCCATACCCCAGCACACGTTCACGGGCGCCTCAAAGCCCGGAACCAGCCTCTTGTAGGAGTTTGTCGTGGGGTTTGATATCGCGCACAGCGCGGAGGCGTGCTCCAGGATTCCGCCGACATAGTACCTGCCGGTCTGGCTCAGCTGTGCGACACCGTCGTCCGGATCATACATGGCGTTGGTGTCGCCGTTCCAGAGGCTCTGGTGGGTATGCATTGCAGACGCGTTGTCCCCGAAGATCGGCTTTGGCATGAATGTCGCGACCTTGTTGCGCCTCTTGGCCTTGACCTTGACGACGTTTTTGACCGTGACTACGTTGTCGGCCATCTCCAGCATCTTGTCATAGACGAGGTTGATCTCGCACTGGCCGGAGGTGGCCACCTCGTGGTGCTCGGCCTCGATCTTGATCCCAAAGTACGTGTAGAGGTCGTCGCAGATGTCCTTCCTAAAGCTCTCAAGCGTGTCCTTTGGCTGGGACGGATAGTACCCCTCCTTGATGTCTATGGCTGTACTGATGTTTCCCTTGGCCCACGGGGACTCTTTTGACTCGATGGAATAGCCCGAGCCGCCCCCCGAGTGTGTTGCGGCATAGGGCGACGGATACACGTTGATGTTGTCAAATACAAAGAACTCGATTTCGGGCCCCCAGTTGGCATGGGTCAGCCCGAACTCCCCCAGCTTGCCCGCGGCCTTGTGCGAGATCCCCCTAGAGTCCCTGTTGTACCTGGACTCCTCCACGGCATTTCCCTCGTAAAGATCGCAGATGATTCTTGCGTTCTTCCTGTGGCCGTTGTCATACTCGGGGGGCAGGATCCTGAACGTGGACGGATCCGGCTTTAGGATCATATCTGACCTGTTGACGGACTTGAAGCCGGCAATCGAGCTGGCATCAAGCTTTTCCAGGCCGTTGGTGAAGCTGGACTCGTCGACGGCATAGCTGGGCATCCCCATCCTGTGCAGCTCGCCAAATATGTCCACGAACCAAAAGTCAATGAAGACTATCCCCTCGTCCTGGATTGTCTTGAGAACGCCGTCCACATTCAATGATATGACTTGCCTTCCGGCTTACTAGTGCTAGTAGGTAAGATAGTTTTAGCTATGTTGTTAAGAGTGAAAATCAGTCCTTTTTCAGGGTCTTGGCACTGCCGTACCTCTGCTCCAGCTCGTCGGCAAAGAAGAACCTGTCCCCGTATGCGGGCCGCAGATCGTCAAGCCAGATTGCGTTCTCGTCATATTCGGCATAAAACGGCCTCTGAACCCAGTCGGGGTTTCTTCCCTGGATGAACCGGAACGACATGACCCTCCTGCCGTTGATCGTGGGGGTTCCGTCAATCATGACCTTGCCGGGCGTGGCAGACATGCTCGGCCCCCTGACGGTCCTGCACAGGCCGCTTGTCCTCATGTATGCATCCCTGAAGATTTCGTATGCCCTGACCAGGGGCACCCCAAAGTAGTGCTGTGCGCCGGTATCACGGACGACGAACATGTAGTATGGAACGCACCCGAGCTGGACCTGCCTCCTCCACATCTCCGACCACATGCCGGCATCGTCGTTGATGTGGGCAAGCAGCGGGGACTGGGTTCTGATTTCCGCGCCGGTCTTTCTGACCTCCCTTATCGCGGCCCTCACAGAGCCCGTCGACAGCTCGGTAACGTGGTTGAAGTGGGCCATGAAGGCCAGGTGCAGTCCCTTCCGGGTCACGCGGGAGAACAGCTCCAGCATGTCGGGGGCATCGCCGTCTGTCAGGAACTTGTACGGCCAGTATGCAAGGGATTTTGTCCCGATTCTGATGGTCCTGAGGTTTGGAATGTCGGCCTCCAGGAGCGCATCGATGTAGGTCTTGAAGATCCTGGCCTTCATGATCATGGGATCCCCCCCCGTAAACAGAATGTCGGTAATCTCGGGATGCTCGGTCACGTACCTGACAAGCTCGTCGCCCTCCTTCATCGCAAACTTCATCTCGTCCATTCCGACAAACTGCGGCCACCTGAAGCAAAAGCTGCAGTATGCATGACACGTCTGGCTCTGGCTCGGAAAAAACAGGCAGGTCTCCTTGTACTTGTGCTGCATGCCATACAGTCTGGTCCCGTCCGACAGCGAGGGCACGTTCATCTCCATCTGGCCCGCAGGATGGGGATTCAGCTGGAGGCGGATCTCGTTTGCAACCTCGGCGACCTCCTTTTTGTCGGCTCCCCCTTTCAGGGCTGCGGCCATCTGCTCAAAGTGCCGCGGCCTCAGCATCCCCCTCTGTGGAAACGTCAGGACATAGATCGGGTCGTCTGGGACGTTGTTCCAGTCAATCAGCTGCTCTACGACATAGTTGTTGGCCTTGAAGGGCAGGACGTTGCCGACGACCTCCATTTCAAACTGCCTCTCCTCAGAAAGGCCCTGTATCTGTGGCAGGCTCCGAAAGTTTGCCAGCGTGTATGACTTTAGCGACGGTGATTCGTCCCAGACGGTTTCCAGGGTCAACTAGTACAATCAGCCCCCGCCATTGTTAAAGGTTACAGGCACGAGATCGCCGAAAATGCGGCTTTTTGCCTAAAATCGGTAAAAAAATCTGACACCATGCAACAACTAGTGTTAACCATGATACCTAACTCTTGCCCCCGCGGACAGACTGTTGGGATATGGCAGAAGACGAGATTATCGGCGTAGTGTCAAGCCAGGTGGGGCAGTTCGATACGCTGTCGCAGCTCCTGGCCTCGTCGACGTCGCTCCAGATGGCATTCATCGGCCTGATCGTGGGAATCGTGGCGATCGTCCTGGTCTACTACAAGTTCTCAAGCTGGGTAAAGGCGCAAAAGTTCTACTATCACAGGCCGCACCTGTCCAAGTTCGTGCGGGTGGCGATTCTTCCGTTTTTTGCCATAGCGCTGATCTCGTCGACCAATGCATACATCCAGACGTTTGAGCTGTTCGACGAGGATGCCGAGCGCACGGCCGCCCCGGAAGGCGATGCAATGACGGTGAGCGAGACCTTTGCAAAGATCCTCAACACAATGAACATACTGGTCATCGGATACACCATAGCGCACCTGATCCCCGTGGTCATGGCCAAGCGGGAAAAGTCGGTCTTGGAGAGGGAGGACTTTGAGGAATGGAAGGAGATGAGGGGGTTTCCCGACGATGACGGCGACGTGTTTCACAGGTTCTACAGGTGGGTCGCGCCCACGCAGGTACCCGAGGACATTACGGGGGAGGAGTTCGAGGAGAGACTGAAGACCGAGAAGGGGAGGAGGTACCTTGAGGAGTACAGGACTACAAAGGGGATTCCGATAGGAAGCTTTGAGGAGCTGGTAAAGGACCCGTTTGAGGAGTGGAAGAAAAACGAGAGGATAAAGTACCAGAAATACTTCAAAGAGTGCGTCTCGGGGGATAACCAGGCGGGCAAAAAACTGCGCACGGGACAGGACGTCGAGGAGATCTATCCCATAGATGTCTGGAGGGATGAAAAGAGAATCGGTGGGTTTGATTCCATCAATCCGGGAGCAAGGCCCCCTGGACATGCATTGAGAAAGAGAAAGGATCTGCCAAAGTCAGTCTCCCAGATCCTGCCACTCGGGATCTTTGTTGCAGTGGCAATCGGCGTAGTCAGCTGGTGGGGAATCGATCTGGTGGTGCTGGCAACGGCCACCGGCGGACTTGCCATCGGCATAGGCTTTGCACTGCAGGAGACGATGCAGAACTATTTTGCATATGTGCTGATCAGAAAGGACAAGATTTTTGTCGAGGGGGATCGCGTCAAGCTGGATACGGGGTACAACGGATATGTGCACAAGATTACCCCGAGGGTCACATACCTGCGTCACGCATTAAACGAGTCGTTTGCAATAATTCCCACAAGGCAGCTGGTAAACGCGCAGATAGTCAACTTTTCAAAGGACATCAAGATGGTCCCGGCCGTCGTGGAGGTCGGCGTGTCATACCTGAACAACCCCAGGCAGGTGGCGGCAATCCTGGTCAAGGTGGGAAAGAAGGCGATGAGGGAGGTCAGGGATGCCAAGGGCAGGCACCTGGTCAGGCAGGCCAGATGCCCGTACCTGGACGAGAACAGGCCAAGCTGCGGGTGTGACAAGGACATTCACACCGACATAAACCAGCCGGTGGTCCGCTTTACAAAGTTCAACGACTCCTCCCTGGACTTTACGCTGTGGGTGTACGTGAGGGACTATGGCTCCCAGTACAAGACCAAGACGGACATGCTCATGTACATCTACGACGAGTTCAAGAGGAACGACATCAGGATTCCGTGGCCGATCCGCACGGTCTACCAGGGGGACGAGAGGCGGGAGGCCGAGGAGATCGGCTCGCTTGACGCCCAGAGGGAGGCGATCATAGACGAGTACGGGCTCGGGGACATCAACCGAGGGGATGCGGAGGCGGGCGACTAGCCTGCCGGCGGGGATGGGAATGGCCATCGCAGGACACATCAGGAAAAACCTGTGGCTCCAGGTCGTAGTCTCCCTGCTTGCCGGACTGGGGGTGGGCGTGGTTCTCGGGGACGACCTAGGCGTCGGCGTCGACGACGATGCCCTGGACTCCCTGTCGTCGTACCTGAAGATTCCGGCCGACATATTCCTGAGCATAATCACGATGATCATCGTCCCGCTGATCTTCACGTCAATCGTCGTGGCCATCACCAACCTGGGGGCAAGGGAGAGGCTGAAGACCCTCGGGCTGGGGCTCGGCGCCTATTTCGTGGTCACGACCACGATTGCAATACTGGTGGCGGTGTTCCTTGCCACTACAATAGCACCCGGAAGCATCCTGGATCTGACTGCGCTCCAGGAGACCCACGACCTCTCCGAGGAGGACCTGCGGGTCGGCGACGGCTTTTCGGTGGACGACATTCCAAGCGCGGTATCGGGCATAATCCCGAAAAACCCGATCTCCTCCTATCTCGAGGGGCAGATGTTCAGCATTCTGGTGATGGCGGTAATTGTCGGCCTGTCAATGGCGGTCCTTCCCAGGGAGTCCGTAGAGCCGCTGCTGAGCCTGCTGGAGTCGATCCAGAAGGTGACACTGCACATACTGCTGGTCGCAATGAAGATCGTGCCGTTTGCGGTCTTTGGCCTGATAGTCGGCATGGTTGCAAAGGTGGGGGTGGAGACGATGGGCGGACTCGGGGCATACATGGGCACGGTGGCGGCAGGTCTTGGCATCATGCTGCTGGTGTATGCCCTGATCCTGAAGCTGGTTGCAGGAAGGTCGGTATCGTCTGCGTTTTCAAGATTCCGCAACCCGCAGACCCTGGCCTTTTCAACTGCCAGCTCGATGGCCACGATGCCGGTCACGCTAAAGACGGCAGAGGAGGATCTTGGGATAGATGCGCGCGTGTCAAAGTTCGTAATCCCGCTCGGAACCACCATAAACATGGACGGCACGGCCCTGTACCAGGTCATAGCGGTCTTCTTTCTGGCACAGCTGTTTGCAATCGAGCTGAGCATGATATCCATACTGGTAATCATCGTAACCTCGCTCCTGGCATCCATCGGAACCCCGGCCGTGCCCGGGGCGGGGGTGATCGTCCTGTCGACCATACTCATAACGGTGGGAATCCCCCCGGTCGGAATCCTGCTGCTGCTCTCGGTGGACAGGA
Organism: uncultured Nitrosopumilaceae archaeon; assembly: GCA_964348355.1. Taxonomy (GTDB): domain Archaea; phylum Thermoproteota; class Nitrososphaeria; order Nitrososphaerales; family Nitrosopumilaceae; genus JAWVZS01. Next base: position 10,367 of record CAYGCI010000013.1, read on the forward strand.
TCCTGGACATGATAAGGACCATGGTCAATGTCACGGGTGATCTTACGGCATCCTGCGTGTTTGACAGGATCGCGGGGAGACAGTCTGCCGGGCCGGCAGACTAGTCAAAATTTAAGAGGGCCGCCTTCAACGTGTGTTATTGGCAGGGTATACCGTAATCGGCGGAGGCTCGTCTCAGGACCTGGCCAGGAGGATCTCAAGGAGGCTCGGGGCACAATACATCAGGGCCAAGATACGAGTCTTTCCGGACGGGGAGCAGAAGATTGCGCTGTCTGCAGAGCCGAGGGGGGACACGGTTGTGGTGGTCCAGTCGACATTTCCGCCGGTGGACTCTAACCTGATCCAGGCGCTGGCGCTGATTCACAAGGCGGGCGAGTACGGCTCGAGGGTCTTTGCGGTGATTCCGTACATGGGATATGCAAGGCAGGACAGGGAATTCCTGCCGGGGGAGGTCGTCACCATGAAGGCCGTCGCCAGGTCGTTGAGATCCGCGGGGGCCTCCAGGATTTTTGTCGTGGACATACACAGCAAGGCCGCGCTAGGGCATCTCAAGTCCGCGGGACGGGACGTCTCGGCAATCCCCGAGCTGGCGGGGCACGTGAGGAAGATGAGGCCTAGGGATCCCCTCGTCGTCTCCCCCGACGAGGGAGGGGGGGAGAGGGCCGGGCAGTTTGCAAGGCAGCTGGGCTGTGACTTCATCGTACTGCACAAGAGGCGGGACAGGAGAACCGGCGGGGTGAGGATCGTCTCGCCGGATCTGGACGTGGTAAGGGATCGCGACCTGGTACTGGTAGACGACATGATAAGCACCGGCGGCAGCATAGTCAAGGCCACGGAGTTTCTAAAGAGGCAGAAATGCGGGCGGATCTTTGTCGCATGCACGCACGCGCTGCTCATAGACGGCGCAGAAGAGAGGATCCGGGGGGCTGGCGTGGCAGAGATCGTCAGCACAAACACGGTTCCGGGCGCCACGTCCGCAGTAGACGTGTCGGGATCCGTTGCAGGGGCGATCCAGGATGCCTGAGAGCTTTTTCGTGGTGTCAAAGGAAAACCCAAAGCTTGCAGCAGCTGAGATCGCCGCAATAGCCAGGTCATATGACCGGTCTGCAAGGGTCGGCGTTTACGCAAACATGGTCCGGGTGCGGACCACGACCCCCTGGCAGAAGATCTACCAGCGGGCATCATACGCTAAAGAATCGGGCCGGATCATGAGGATCCTGGCAGACATGTACTGGGAGGAGGATCTCGGGAAAATCCTTGCCAGGTCAAGGACCTATGCATGCAGGATCCTGAACCTAGCGGGAAATCCCATCGATCCCGCAAGCCTTTACGACGTAGGATACGTGGTCTCAAAGCACACCAACGCCAGGGTCTCGCTAAGGAATCCGGATTTCGTCGTGTACTATATAGGCGTCCAGGACCGTGAGTTTTGGGGATTCTCGACCAGTGTGCAAAAACACATGCGTCCAAAGAGGGTCGGGGCCCACCCCAGCCAGCTGGACTCGAAGCTGACCAGGGCGATGATCAACCTCTGCGGCCTGAGGGAGGGGGAGACGGTATGCGATCCGTTTTGCGGCACCGGCACGACCCTCCTGGAGGCCGAGTCAATGGGAGTTCACGGTATAGGGATGGACATCGACAGGAAGATGTCAAACATGGCAAGGATAAACGTCGCAGAGAACGGATACGGCTCGGAGGTCATAAACGACGACTTTAGGCATATTGCGGGGATCCTCGGCAGGGTCGACGGGGTCGTCACCGACATCCCGTACGGCCAGAACACAAAGGCTCCGACAGAGCCGAAGATCCTGATCAGGGATCTGATAGGAATGCTCTCAGAAAAGAGGTTTGCAATAATGTGCAAGGCCGAGTTTGCCAAGGGAATAAGGCTGAAGGGTATCAAGAAATACTCGATCTATAGGCATAAAAGCCTGACTAGGACAGTGCTGGTAAAATGAGGCTTTTGCTTTTGGGCACGTCTGCCGCACAGCCGACCCCGGCCAGGGGCCTGACCTGCATCTGTCTGGAGAGAGAGGGGGAGATCTTCATGTTTGACGCGGGGGAGGCGGCCCAGATTGCGTACATGAAGTCCGGGCTGGGCTGGAACAGGAAGATGAGGATTCTGGTGACGCACATGCACGGGGATCACTGCGTCGGGATCCTGGGACTGCTGCAGACAATGTCGATGCAGGGAAGGACGGAGAGGCTGGAAATCCTCGGTCCCAGGGGGATTGACGAGTTTGTCTATGCAAACGTCAAGGTGCTGAACTTCGGACTGACGTTTCCGATCATGATCAGTGTCATAGGGGAGGGAGTGATCGTCGACGAGCAGGCGTACTCCATCCATGCCTGCAGGGCCAGCCACTCGGTAGCCGCATACTCGTACAGGTTCGACGAGAAGGACAGGCCCGGGAGGTTCCTGCCGGAAAGGGCGAGGGAGCTGGGCATCCCGGAGGGGGAGCTGTGGGGCAGACTGCAGAACGGGGACGAGGTCGAGGTCGACGGCAGGAGGGTCATGCCGTCGCAGGTACTGGGAGGGAAGAGGCCGGGCAAAAAAATCGGAATCTCGGGGGACACGCGTCCGACCGACGAGCTGAGGCGGTTCTTTGAGGGCTGCGACTATCTTACGTTTGACACGACGTTTTTGGACGAGCTGAGGGACAAGGCGCTGGAGACGGGACACTCGACGGCTGCAGAGTCCGGCAGGTTTGCCCGCGATGCGGGCATCGGAACCCTGATCATGACGCACTTTTCGGCAAGATATCCGGATGCCGGGCCGCTGGTATCGGAGGGCAGGCAGTTTCACGACTCTGTAATCGCAGCCGAGGATCTGCTGGAAATAGAGATAAGGTGATGTACCCCGATGCGGTAAGACCGCGGCTGAGGGAGGCCGGGAGGGTAGTCTTTGTGACAGGCGCGGGCATATCCCAGGAAAGCGGCATCCCGACGTTCAGGGGAAGGGACGGCCACTGGAGAAACCATGATCCCATGAGGCTGGCCACCATCGACGCGTTTTATGACGATCCGGGGCTTGTCTGGGAGTGGTACGACGAGAGGAGGCGGAACATTCTTGCGGCCCGGCCAAACGCGGGCCACAGGGCGATTGCGGAGCTGGAAAAATTCACCGAGGTGACAGTACTGACGCAGAACATCGACGGGCTGCACAAGAGGGCCCGGAGCTCCAACGTCCTGGAGCTGCACGGCAACATAGTCAGGACGAGGTGCACGGTCTGCGACTATCGGGACGAGGCTCGGGCCGGGTTTGAATCCCTTCCCCCCGTGTGCAGGTGCGGAAACATGCTGCGCCCCGACGTGGTCTGGTTCGGAGAGCCCCTACCCCAGGGGGTCTGGAGGGAGGCCATCGGCCATGCGAGCAGGGCGGAGGTGATGATAGTTGCCGGAACGTCGCTTGTCGTGTCGCCTGCAAACATGCTGCCGGCGTATGCCAGACAGAACAATGCCCTGCTCATAGAGGTCAACCCCGAGGAGACCGCAATGTCAGGCGGGATGGACGTCTCCATACGGGAGACGGCATCCGTGGCACTGCCCAAGCTGCTGGAGGTCTTTGGGGACTAGGGCTGCGCGCCCGCAAGGACCTGCGGCACCTCGATCTCCGGGAGGCCCTCCCCGATCTTCTCGGATACAAACGCAACAGAGCCCTCCGTGAACTCGTCCAGCTTTTCGCTGACATCGCCGATTCCGCCGTCGATTTTCTCATCAAAGCCTCCCAGCATAGAGTCCCTGACTCCGCTGAGATCCTCCCCGACCGAGGACAGCGAGCCTACGGACCTTGGAAACATCTCGGCCAGCTCGCCGGAGAAGAGGACTCCCCCCGCCAGCAGAACCGCGCCTATTATTGCCAGCTTTATTATCATGCAGAAAACTCAAAGGATCGTCTTTTTATCAGGTTACTGAAAAAAGTGGTCTGAAAAGGGTTGGTTTTCTTCACATGGGGGGAATCACGCCTGTACGAGCCACTCCGATACGGAATCTATCTGCCCCGACCTGACGTACACCCTGATCGGCCCCAGGGGGGACTCGTCATCATGCTCGCACAGGGCCGCAACATCTGCAAAGGCCGCCTGCCTGTTGAGATAGAACCAGAAGGAGTCGCCACGGGTGTTCAGCCGAACCTGCCTTCCAAGCGACCTTTGGAACCGCCTGTTGTGAATCTCCTCGCACAGGCGGTCCAGGCACCCCAGATCGGCTGCGGTGCCCCGCATTTTGCGGTCTAGCTCCTGAAAGTCCATCCCGGGGAAGATGTTGGCAAGGGCGCGGCGGACCTTGCGGGGATCCTCGGACGGGCTTACCGAGCAGTCGACACGTACAATGCAGGAGATCTTCGGGGCCTCCATCACAGCCAGCCCCGGATGATCTGGTTGGCCTTTGCAATCAGCTCCTCCTTGCTGAGGTTGTTGTTGGAGATGGACTCGTCTGCCAGCGCGATCGAGGTGGATATCCCGACCCTGATCTCGCGGTTGTCGCGCTCCTCGAAATTATCCTTGTCCCGCGGATCATCAAAGCGGCCCCGCTTTGAGAGAAAGTCAAACCTCGTGTCAGTCGATGCGTGAATCGAAAGCAGCCTCACCCGGCAAATCTCCCTCAACACCTCGATTTCGGCGTTGGAGCGTATTCCGTCAATCAGTATCACACCAGAGTCCGATCCCAGGATTTCCGGCTTGATCAGCTCTGCTACCGCGCCCTGGCCGTTTTTTTCACGGAGCTCCAGCATCAGTCTTCCCAGGTTCTGGCCGGTGGGCTCGAGGTTCCTGCTTGCGGCCTCGGACCGCACCGCGTCGCCCATGTTGATCGTGTGGTATCCCTTCGACCTGAGGCCGTCGGCTATTGTTGACTTGCCCGCGCCGGGCATGCCGGTAAGGCATACAATCAGCTTTGCCATTGGCAAGGGGCGCCGCGTCTGCTCTATGAAGCTTGTCGGAAATCATTATAAAGACGCCGGCAAAGGCGTGGTAATGCGAGTCTTTGTAGCCGTGGAGGTCCGGGACGGGGGCGTCCTAGAGTCGATTCGGGACGTCCAAAGCAGGCTGGGCATAGGGGCAAGGCCCGTTGCGACACAGAACATGCACTTCACCCTGCAGTTTCTGGGGGAGGTATCCGAGGACAGGATTCCCGGGATAGCTGCCGCGCTGGGGACCGTCGAGTTCTCCCCCTTTGAGCTGGAAATCCGGGGCATCGGCGCGTTTCCCAGGCCGGAGATGGCAAGGACGGTCTGGATCGGCACCGACAGGGAGGGGGGAGAAGGCATGGCAAGGCTGGCCCGCGGCGTGGAGAGCGCGCTGGGGCCGCTGGGCTTTTCGCAGGACAGGGCATTCAGGCCCCATCTGACCATCTTTAGAATTAAAAGCAGGATCGGAGACGTTACAAAGGACTTGGACAGGTTCGCCGGGACGAAGTTTGGAAGGGTTGCAGTCTCCGAGATGAGGCTAAAGCAGAGCAGGCTGGCCCCGTCCGGCCCCGTATACTCGGACCTGGGGGTGATCAGGGCTGGATGACGTCGAGCGGAAGATCACGAGGCAGGTGGTTCCGTCAAAAAAAATCCAGAGAGAAAAGAGGGAGACTGCCGACTCTGTGGTGGGGCTGATCGAAGGGGAGACTGCCGCGCTGCCCGAGGTCGTCGACGTCGAGATCGGCGGCTCGTATGCAAAGGGCACGTGGCTGGCAGAGGACGCCGACATTGATGTGTTTGTCAGGTTCAGGGAGGACGTCCCCGAAAAGAGGTTCCGCGAGCTGGGTGAGGAGATAGGGTTCTCCGCGCTGAGGAGGTTCGGGCCCTGCATAAGATACTCGGAGCATCCGTACGTCGAGGCCAGAGTCGGGGGCACGAAGGTAAACGTCGTTCCGTGCTACAAGGTAAGGCAGGGGGAGTGGAGGAGCTCCGCGGATCGCTCCCAGTTCCACACCAAATTCATGCGTGAGAGACTGGACGGACAGGGGCAGGACCAGGTGAGGGTGCTAAAAAAATTCCTCAAGTCCAACGGCCTCTATGGCGCGGAGATCTCCAGGCAGGGCTTTAGCGGATACGTCTCGGAGGTCCTGGTCTGGAACCTCGGAAGCTTCAGGGGGGTCCTTGAAAAGTTTGCGCAGATAAGCGAGTCCGACGTCATAGGGGAGGCCGCCAGGGAGTTCGGCACGCCGGTCACCATAATCGATCCCGTCGACGGGAACAGGAACCTTGCAGCCGCAGTATCCAGTGAAAACATCGCAAGATTCATCCTGGCTGCAAGGGCATACCTGAGGAGGCCCGCCGCGGGCTTTTTCAGGCCGAGGGGGGCAAGAAACGCAGGGGGGATCCCGGATCACGTCATTGCGGTGGACTTTGAGTACTCCGAGAGGAGCCCGGACATACTATGGGGCCAGATCAAAAAGGCGTCCTCGTCCATATCCGCACAGCTCAACGCGGGGGGGTTCAGGGTTGTCCGAAATACGGCGTTTTCAGACGAGAGGGGCAGGTCCGCGCTTGTCTTCGTGATGGAGTCGGTGAACATCTCCAGGATGGAGACAAGGCGCGGGCCCGACGTCTTCACGGAGGGCGACCCGGCAGTCTTTGTTGCAAAAAACCTGAAAAGATCCCAGATGATGTGGATAGGCAGGGACAACCACATACTGTCACTGGAGGAAAGGGAGTTTGATGATGCAAGAAGGTTCCTTGAGAACCTGCTTACGGCCAGGATAGGCCGCTCGGGCCTGCCCAAGGGACTCAGGGCGGACATCAAGAGGGGGTTCAGGATTTCGGTGGCGGGCAGGGGACTGCGAAAGTCAATTAAGGAAGATCTTTTGGAGTTTGTTACGACCGATGAAAGGATCTTTTCTCCCGACCAGTAGGCTGCTTGACGAGCCGTACTCGGGGATACTGGGGTTTCCAAGGGCTACAAAGCGGCAGCTCCGGGCACGTGCAGGGGAGCTCGAGTCACTGGGGGTTACACGGGTTGCATTCCGGCGTCCGCTCAGGAGAGGAGCCCTGGACATACTG
>CAYGCI010000014.1:0-17300 GCA_964348355.1 uncultured Nitrosopumilaceae archaeon
GCCTGACGGACGCCTCAGAGCAGAGGATATGCAGGCCCAAGAGAAGGGACATGGAAAAGTCGCACTACTCGGGCAAGGCAGGCACGCACACGGTCAAGGCCCGGCATGCGACCGGCATCCGCGGCCTCATAGCGCGCAAGACGCCCCACTCGCCGGGACGCGCAAGCGACGTCAGGATGTACCAGATGAGGCATCCCACGTTCCGGTACGACCAAAGAAAGGAGAGGGAGAAGTGTCACGGCGTCAGGGTTGGCGGTGCACGAAAGGGCACGAGGCTACACCACTACATGGACCGCGGATACCAGGGAGCACAGTCAGTGGACGCGGGCACGGACGTCATACTCCCAATCAGGAAAAGGCCCGGCGGCAGGCTCACCGATGCGCAAAAGGAGTACAGCGCCATCCACTCGAGGATACGGGTGGACGTGGAGAACGCCATACGCAGGGTCAAAACATACAGGATCATGGGCGGCCGGTACCGAAACCCGCTCAGAAAGTACGACCTTGCCAACAGCATCGTGTGCGGCCTGGTCAACGAGAGGGCGCTGGCCAGAATCGCCGCTGCTGCGGCCTGAGGGCCGGCGGCAGGACGGCTGCGGACGGGGAGCTCGGCTTCTAATTTCGGATCACCTCTCTTGCTTGCCATCCCGTACAGGAACTGCGCTCCCGTCGGCAATTCCTTCTTTCCTTTCATGTGTTTGTATGGGACTGGCAGATCCTAGATCTTTGGTTGAAAAAAATTGTCCTTTTTGTGATCAATTGGTAGCCGAGGATACTACGTCATGACAATGCTGGTGTTCAAGGAGTGCATGACGGCGTATCTCAGGGAGCCCAAGCCCCCCTCCCTGACGCCAGATCTGGGGTACTTTTCACTTGGCTGAAATCAGTGAATGACTTAAATTAATCAGGTGCACGATGCCAAGCTATGATGGCAGGATCGGACTCTGGGATGGTCTTGGAGAACAGGGGCGAGCCTCCAAAGATCCCGGACAGGAAAAGGACAAAATACGACGTGGTAATCATCGGTGCGGGTCCGGCAGGATATACTGCGGGAATCTACTGCTCAAGGGCAAGGCACGACACCCTCATACTCTCAGGAGTCCTTCCGGGGGGGCAGCTGGTCAACACCACGGACGTCGAGAACTATCCGGGATTCAAGGACGGGATAATGGGCCCGGACCTGATGCTAACTATGAGGGAGCAGACCCTCAGGATGGGAACCACGATTGTTGATGACGTGGCAGTCAATGTGGACTTTAGAAAAAGGCCGTTTAAGGTCCTGACGTCCTCCGAGGAATACGAGGCAAGGGCGGTCATCATCGCGACGGGTGCAAGCCCAAGGAAGCTGGGCCTAGAGTCCGAGGAGAGGTATGCAGGAAGGGGCGTCTCGTACTGTGCTACATGTGACGGCCCGTTCTTCAAAGGCCAGGAGCTGGTGGTAGTCGGCGGGGGGGACTCTGCCATGGAGGAGGCCACGTTTCTTACAAAGTTTGCAAGCACGGTGCACATAGTTCACAGAAGGGACGTGTTCAGGGCCAGCAGGGTCATGCATGAGCGCGCGCTGGACAACGAGAAGATCAGGTTCCACACAAACAAGGTCGTCGAGGATATTGCGGGCGATGAGAAGGTTCAGAACGTCACTCTAAAGGATGCAGTGAGCGGGGAGACTGCCTCACTGGTGGCAGGCGGGGTCTTTGTCGCCATCGGACATACGCCAAACACGGGGCTGTTTGCAAGCCAGGTTGATCTGGATGATCAGGGATACATCAAGGTTTCAGAGAACACGCGTACGAGCGTCGATGGGGTCTTTGCGGCAGGGGACGTGCACGATCACAGGTACAGGCAGGCAGTTACCGCCGCAGGATACGGCTGCATGGCGGCAATCGACGTGGACAGATACCTGGGCGAGAACCCGCAGGGCCCCTAGTAGGCCAGCTCCGACATGTGCCTGGCATCCTCCAGTGCAGAGTCAAACTCCCGCCCGGTCATTATGCCGCGCGATGCATAGATGCTCCTGAACTTTCTGCCGTCGTCTGCAAAGATGCCCACCACGCATCCGGCCTCCACCGGGTACTTTTTCATGGACGCATAGACTGCGGCAGAGGAGGGGCTGATCAGCAGTCCGTCCTTTTCAAGTACGTCCCTTACTACTCCAAACGCCTCCTCGTCGGTCACAGAGATCCAGTCGTCGACGACGCCCTCCCGTCTCAGGAACAAGTCTGGCTTGGCAGACTCTTCAAAGTTTCTCCATCCCTGGATCATGTGGTTTTGCTGCGGCTGGCATCCGATGACTCTGACGCCGGGATTTTGCTCCTTCAGGTATGCGCCGTTGCCGGTGATCGTTCCGCCGGTTCCGACGCCGGTGAAAAAATGGGTGATCCCGCCTCCCGTCTGCCTCCATATTTCAGGCCCCGTCCCCCTGTAGTGTCCCATGAAGTTGGCCTCGCTTGCATACTGGTTGGGGGAGTAGTAGGTGTCGGGCCTCGAGGATGCGATTGAGGTGGCCAGCGCGATGCTTTGATCGGTGCCGGCGCCCACCTTCGGACACAGGTCGTCGCCGGTCTCAAAGACCTTGGCGCCCAGGCTGCGGATTATGTCCTTTGTCTCGCTGCTTGCCTTCTCTGGAATCACGACCTCCACCTTGTATCCCAGCTTGCTTGCAATCCCGGCCAGCGCGATGCCGGTATTGCCGGAGGTAGGCTCGATGATTATGCTGTGGTTTTTCCTCAGGATGCCGCGCTCCTCGCCGTCCTTGATCATCCAGTATGCCGCCCTGTCCTTTACGGAGCCAAACGGGTTGTGGCCCTCAAGCTTTGCAAAGTATTTTGTCCTGCCATCAGACAGGGACTGCAGCTTGACAAGCGGGGTGCCGCCTATCCTGCCTACAACATCGTCTGGGCCGTCGCCCATGATCATTTCACCTTTTTGATTGAAAATGTGATTTTTGCGCCGTCCTTGGACACGTCAAGCAGTTCGTGGCCCTGTCTCCGGACCCATCTTGAGATGTCCTCCTCTGCCGCGGGATCGTCTGCCGCCACGGTCAGAACCTGGCCTGCCTGCATTCTTTCGATCTCGATTTTTGTGCGAAAGACCGGCTCGGGGCAGAACAGCCCGGTTGCGTCAAGTTTTTTTTCTTCAGGCATGCTACAGGTACGAGACGCGATTTGCATATTAATATCTATACTAGACCGGCAGACGGAAACGCAAGACCCCAGAGACTGCCTGCAGTATGGCCCGACTCACATGCAGATCAGGATTGTCACAGGTTCGGACGGTCCGTACAGCACGCTGTGGCTCCCGGAGAGCCGGGATCCCTGACCCGCCAATGAGCGCCTGCCGGGGCACCAAGCACCCTGTCGCCCGTGTTGATACGGTATTTCTGCCCGTCTTTTTGTTTGCGCATTATGACGGGCAGGCTGGTTTTAAGGCTGGCCAAGAAAAACAATCCCGGATTGCTGAGTCAGATGCGTGTTAGAGACTTGCTCAAACAGAGTTTGACTCGCGCAGTAAGCTGCTTTGCGCATTGAAGTGGAGCATGAAGGCAGGCACCCTCAATACAACAACTGCCGGGCTTGTCCATCAAGACAGGCTGGTCACAAACGGGGATCACTAGCTGACCCGAATTGACGCCAGAGACGGCGGCAGGTCAGGCATTCGATGAGGCAGTGGCCGTATGACCCTGCCCGGCCGGACCTACGAGACTGCCACCCTGAACATTGCACCCAGGTTGCGGCCCTTCAGGAAGCCCGGATCAAGGCCCTCGTTGTTGATCTTTGCCGAAAGCCGCCTCATCAGCCTGACTGCAATCTTGTAGAATATCGACCACAGGTAGCTGTTCTGGTTGGAGTTGTACATACGCAGCAAAAACGACAGGAACCAGGCAGATCTTGGATACTCGTCCCTTATGAACTGTACCAGGTAGTCCCTTGAGTTGTCGATCTTGTACTTTATGTGCTCGAGGGTCTCAGACTCCCACGCATAGCCCGTCTGCTCGATGCCGATGCGGTCGTGCCTCATCCCAGACAGCGCGTCATCCAGGGTGTTCTGGGCGTCTATGACGTTTACGCACCTTCCCAGCGTCGACAGCACGTGGGAGTCGCTTCCCGCGACCTTTGTCATGTTGTTCTCAAGGGCAAACTCTGCGGCATGCGCGTTTGAGATCACGTCAACGTTGTTGCTGTTGAAGACCTCTATCATGTCGCATTTTGACGCGTCGGTCCGCAGAGCATCAAGCAGGCTAAACGGATGGGGTGCAGATGAGACCCCGTCCTGGCGGCGGATCTCGTCTATCGTCTCATCAAGCGTCATCTCGGGCCTTATCTCCGAGTGAATCCCATATGCCAGGACGTGCGCCCCCGTATCAATCGTGATCTCCTCGGCAGGAAAGATCGTCATCCCCCTGAACTTCTCATGATCATGCTGATAGTCCCGCAGCTGCGCGTATCCGTCCATGGTATTGTGGTTGGTCACGAAAAGCGAGTTGATGCCCAGATCCAGCGCCCGCTCCAGCTGATCCCGGATCGACACGTTGCAATCGTATGGGGGCTCCCTCTCGCCCACGTGAAAGTTTGAAAACACGTTATGGCAGTGAAGCTCTGCTTTGATTGTCAACAGGTTGGGGTGTCGGTGCCAAGATTATAATCCTATTGTACGAGGTCACCTACCCCTGCCAATCAGGCACGAGTTGGCGTGTATATCAATGATTTTCACGCCTGGGCAACAGGGGGACGTGACCTCGTACATCCTATTGAATCATCTGAACATGTCCTCGCCTTCCGGGCGAAGCAGCGAGCTGACAGAGTCGTCTGAGGCGTCAAACCCGAAGTTCCTGACGACGGCAATCGGGCAGTTGTCCGACTTGCCCTTGACCAGCTCGGCGGCGGCGCAGATCTCATCGGCGACGGCAATCTCAGATACCAGCAGCCTCCTTCCTGCAGAGTCGCTTGTTCCCCTATAGTCCGCAGATGTCTTTATTCCGGACACCCCCAGCGCACAGTCGGCTTGTCCCGTCCTAAACGGGCGTCCAAAGGTATCAGAGACTATTACGGCCGTAGACCTGCCGGTTTTTGCCAAAAGCCGGCTCCTGAGCCTGCGTGCAGAGGCATCAGAGTCGACCGGAAGCAGCGCGGCGTGCCCCATCGACACGTTGCTTTGGTCTATGCCTGCATTGGCACACACGAATCCGTGGTGCGTCTCCGTAATGATGACCCCCCTGCCCATTCTGACGATGCGCCGGGATTCGGACAGGATCAGCTCGACGAGCCGGGGATCCTTTTGATACTGGGATGCAATCCCCCGTGCAAGCAGCGATGGGGTCACGGAATCAAGGGACACTACCCTGCCCTCCTGCTTTGAGATGATCTTTTGGGATACGACTATTATGTCGCCGTCTTGCAGCCGGGCCCTGTCTTCGATTATGGAGGCCAGATCGGTCTTGTCATCGACATAGTCCTCAAAGCACACGGGGATTATCTCAAGGGTCATGGCTGTAGTTGTGTGCACTAGGAATTATGTCTATACCACCGGGATGGACTGGTTGTAATGCCGGTTGATTATGCCGAGTATCCTTGAGAGATCCTTTTCCTCCAAAACCGCGTCGGCCCTGTCCTTTACCTGGTCCTGCGCCCTGTATGCTATGCCCAACCCGCAGATCTCAAACAGCTTCAGGTCGTTTGCGCCGTCAACCACCACGACGATGTCCTCGCGCCTTACCCCCCATTCTGCAATCTTGACCCTTGCAGACTTTGCCTTGTCAGAGTCAACGCTGACCCTTACGCCGTCGAGCTTTCCGTCCCTGAAGACAAGCTCGTTGGAGTAAACGTGATCCAGTCCCAGCCGCACCTTGAGCCTGTCAGTCATTATGGTAAATCCCCCGGAGACTGCCATGATCTTCCAGCCGGCCTCCTTGAGCGCCCTGCATGCGGTCTCAGCCCCCGTCATGATTGGCAGGTCGTCTGCCACCTGCTTGCAAACGCCGAAATCCAGGCCGCGCAGCGCGGCAACGCGGGTCCTCAACCCCTCCTCCCAGTTGATCGTTCCCTGGATTCCTTTTTTTGTGATCTCCCAGATCTCTTGTTCCTTGCCTATCTTTTCGGCCAGTATGGGAAGGTATTCTGCATCAAAAAGGACTCCTTCAACGTCGAAAATGGCCAGCAATTGGTCTCTGACTCTGCCCTCAAACGATTCAATATTAAATTACTGATTCAAACCGAGTGTCCTGCGATCAGCTGAGCCGCGCCGGCACCTGGGAATAAGACTCGGCAGGCGGGATCTGGGAGCCGTGGTATCCGAGTTCCAGGTCAGCAGAGTGCGACCCGCCCTCCGGGGCATCAAGCGAGTCCTGCCATGCATGATACCCCACGTAAGCGCCTGCCAGGACTATTGTTGCGACGACTAGCGCCTCTAGGACTCCCATCTGGTATGGTTGCGGGTATATTCTATAAATTGGTATTGCCAGATCTCCGCCCGAGCTGGAGGGGCAAGGACGGATTGAAAGCCTACCGCTAACAATAAATCAGACGTCAAAATTGTATCACGTATGTCCGGCGAGCTGGAGCACAGGTACGAAGTAGAGGTAAGACAGGCCGAAAAGAGGCAAAAGATTCCCGAGGAGACCAAGGCGGAGCTAAAGGCGTCTGGAATGATGGACGACAAGGGAAAGCTCAAGCTCAAGGGAGTCAGCCCAAAGATGCTCAGAAGGATGAAGCAAGAGTACGTAGAGTGTCCGGTCCTGGGGGAGGAGACGCACTTTGTCAAGTGCTTTGTCTGCCCAAACTTTCAGAGCAGGGTTACCGGAAAGGTCTTGTGCAAGGGCAGCAGCCTCTGATGCGCTGCTGTAGGCCGGTCCCGCAGCGGCGGCACAAGGCGTGATTTTGATCCTGGATCCTTGGTGGATGCAGTGGCTGCACCGGCAGGGGCGTCAATGCGTCCAGGCGCATCCTGCCTAGGTTGCAGCACTCATGCCGGACTGCAGCTGCCGGCTTGCGAGGATCGGGAGAGCCCGAGGCTCCAAGTGCCGTATCGGGGCCCTTGGGCCCCGGTGCTGCCGCCCCCACGGGCAGGGATACCGGGCCCGACAGCGGGCCGTGCTGCATCCGTGCAGCATAATCCGCAAGCCCGTATGCCGGGCCGCAGCACCGCCGCAAGGCGCGGCCCGCATGGAGCGCGAAAGGCTCATTAGTGATTTTTAGGCAGACGAGCATAGTTTGAGCAGGGAAGAGGTAGGGATCACGGTTTCAAAGCATGACGACTTTAGCGAATGGTACACGCAGGTAGTCCTCAAGGCAGAGCTGGCAGACTATGCGCCGGTAAAGGGACTCATCGTCCTAAGACCCGACGGGTACTCGGTATGGGAGTCACTGAGGGGCAGGCTGGACGAGAGATTCTCAAAGAGGGGGGTCAGAAACGGGTTCCTGCCAGTACTGATTCCAGAATCGCTGCTAAAAAAGGAGGAGGAACACTTCTCAGGGTTCGATCCAGAGGTGTTCTGGGTGACGCACTCTGGAACAAGCGAGATCGGCGACAAGCTAGCACTGAGGCCGACCTCTGAGACGCTGGCATACTCGCTGTACTCAAAATGGATTCAGAGCTGGAGGGATCTGCCGCTGAAGATCAACTTTTGGAATAGCGCGCTGAGGGCAGAAATCAAGGCGACAAAGCCGTTCCTCCGGACCTCGGAGTTTCTGTGGCAGGAGGGCCACACGGTGCACGCGACACAGGAGGAGGCAGAAAGGGAGGTCATGGAGATCCTAGACATATACAGAAAGACGGTCGAGGAGGAGCTGGCAATCCCCGTCATTACCGGCAAGAAGAGTGAGAAGGAAAAGTTTGTAGGCGCAGTATACACGACAACCATGGAGTCCATCATGCCGGACGGCAAGGCACTGCAGATGGGAACGTCCCACTTCCTGGGACAGAACTTTTCAAAGCCGTTTGAGGTCAGGTTTGCAGACAGGGACAACGTTGAGCACTTTGCATGGCAGACATCGTGGGGGGTCTCGTGGAGGCTGGTGGGCGCCATGATAATGGTTCACGGCGATGATGACGGCCTGGTCCTGCCGCCCAGGGTTGCGCCGATTCAGGTGGTAGTCGTGCCAATCATCCTCGGGGAGGCAGACGGGCGGCAGGTTTTGGAAAAGGCCCAAGGCGTCAGGGCGGAGCTGGAAAAGGCTGGCCTGAGGGCCCACACGGATGACAGGCGGGGACTGACACCGGGGTACAAGTTCAACGACTGGGAGCTGAGGGGCGTCCCGGTCAGGATCGAGATCGGCCCGCGGGACATCCAGAACAACAAGGCAGTCGTTGCGACCAGGTACAACAGGGAAAAGACCGACGTGGGACTGGATGTCATTGCCCCAAAAATACAAGAAATCCTTGACTCGGTTCAGGACGGAATGCTGCAAAAGGCAAGGAGGCTTTTGGAGGAAAAAACGGTCGGGGTTTCATCACATGAGGAGTTCAAAAAGGGCGCCGAGTCCGGCGGGTTCCTAAAGGCGCACTGGTGCGGAAGGCAGGAGTGCGAGGAAAGGATCAAGGAGGAGACCGGGGCAGAGATCAGGGTGATACCGTTTGACGGCGGGGATGCCGCCGGAGTGTGCGTATACTGCGGCGAGCAGGGCAGGTCAACCCCGCTGTTTGCAAGGGGATACTAGTGCCGGCTATGTCAGGCCGGTGATCCCGGTACGAGGGCCTGCCTGACGCCTTTGACATCCGAGCCAGTTGCGGCCCCCCGAGTCCCAGGTCTGGATCTCGATGAGCTCCTAGCCGGCTTTTTCCCCAATGGCCGGGGCCTTGCAGTTCCGATTGTGCCGTCCCACATGCCCCATCGCGGATCAGGGGATCCCCCGTCCCATGTTTTGCTTGTTGCCCATGAATCAGGCGAGCATCAAAATGCGTCGCCTTGCCGTGCTTTTAGACACCGATCAGACATTCACGCACTTGGAGAAGATTTATTGTAGCAGCTCGGACTCTGGAAGTTCAGACACGAATTTTGCCATCAAAGAAGGCCGATCAAACAGAATTTGTGCCTGAAATTGTAAATCACTTCCGAAGCCCGAGCTGTTACGATTTATTTCATCAAAACGCGTCGCCTTGCCGTGCTTTTAGATACAGCCGGGACTTGCATAGCTCGGTTTTTTGCCTGAACTTGCTCCAAGTGACAAATCCGGACAAGGGCCAATAGCAGATTCTGGATCTTTTTGCGGCCAAGATCGAGTCTTTTGGCCAAAAAGCACCCGCAGACATAAAAATGGCAAGGGATCACGATAGTAAAATGACCGCCGTCTCAGAGCAACAAGACAACCAGCCGCTAATCGGGCAGTTCAACGAGACGCGGGACCGGACGCAGCAGCTGGTCAGGACGCTGGAGAGAGACGACTTTGTAGTGCAGGCCGCGTTTTACACCAGCCCCCCAAAGTGGCACATAGGCCACGTAAGCTGGATGTACGAGGTGATCCTGAGCAAGATCGACGAAAGATACGAGTTCTACTCAAAAGAGTTCTCAGAGTATCTCAACTCATACTATAACCAGTTCGGCCAGCCGCACGACAAGGGCAAGAGGGGCGCGGTTTCGCGCCCCACACTGGATCAAATCCTCGAGTACTTTGATGCAACAAGCCGGCGCGTGAGGGGATTCCTGGAGAAAAACACAGTCGACGAAAAGACCAGGACGCTGCTTGCCATGGGGATCAGCCACGAGTGCCAGCACCAGGAGCTGCTGGTATACGATCTTCAGCACCTGCTGGCAGATCAGTACAGGCCGGTTGAAAAAAACCGGCCAAGGGCGCAGGCGCGCGTAGAGAACTCCATGGTTCCGGTCCCGGGCGGAATCTACGACCTGGGCGGCACGGGGGACGGATTCTGCTATGACATAGAGATGCCCGAGCACAAGGTGTACCTCAACGACTACAGCATAGGCATGTATCCGGTCTCAAACGGGGAGTATCTGGAGTTTGTCGAGGACGGCGGATACGAGGACTTTGGGTACTGGCTGGCAGACGGCTGGGAGAGGGTAGGGGAGAGCGGCTGGGAAGCCCCCATGTACTGGGAGAAGATCGACGGGCAGTGGCACACGCGGGACTTTGAGGGAAGGAGAAGGATCAACCCAAGGGAGCCGGTGGTCCACGTGAGCTTTTACGAGGCAGACGCGTTTTGCAGGTGGGCAGGAAAGAGGCTGCCGACGGAGGCCGAGTGGGAAAAGGCGGCATGCTGGAGGGGGCAGGGCCGGTCAAAGACCACGTTTCCATGGGGCAACCAGAGGCCGGCAAAAGAAAACTGCAACCTGCTGGAGTCATACCTGTGGAAGGGCTCCGAGCTGGGAAGCTATCCCGGCGGGGCAAGCAGCTGCGGATGCCAGCACATGATCGGGGACGTCTGGGAGTGGACCGCCTCGGAGTTCGTAGGATACCCCGGGTTCAAGACCGGGTTCCAGGAGTACAACGACAAGTGGTTTGCCAACCAAAAGGTGCTCAGGGGGGGATCGTTTGCAACGCCGGCAATGTCGATCAGGGGCAGCTACAGGAACTTCTTCAGGCTCGATGAGAGGTGGATGTTCTCCGGGTTCAGATGCGCCCAGGACGCGTGACAGCTCGGGCTCGAAGCTGCTCCCGATTCCAGGCACGAATCTGCCCGGGCAGCCTCCGTGGTGGCAAAGCCCGCGCCCGGACTTAGCCCGAGCTGCTGCCAGGACGCCTAGTTTTTGGCCAGCAGGAGCATGGCAAACCTCCTTGCAGAGTCCTGCCACAGCTTTAGGATTTCAAAGCCGGCCCCGGTCATCATCGAGTCAATCTGGGGGATTGAGAACTTGTACGAGTTCTCGGTGTGGATTAGCTCGCCCCGGTAAAAGTCCAGAGACAGGCCTGCCTTTGGGATTGTCACGCTTTGCTCCCTCAGGGACTTTAGGTACATCTCGACTCGCCGCTCCCCTGCGTTGTAGACGGAGTGGTGTGAAAATCCGCCCAGGTCAAAGTCGGCGCCCAGGTCGCGGTTGATCCGCCCAAGGACGTTGAGGTTGAACTGCGCCGTTATTCCCTGTGCGTCATCGTACGCGCTCTCCAGCACGCCGCGCCCCTTTGTCATGTCCAGGCCTATCAGGAAGAGGTCGCCTGCCCCCATGGAGTCGTGAATCGCTTCAAGGAACTGCCTGCCCTCCCCGGGTGGAAAGTTGCCAAAGCTTGAGCCAAAAAACGCAATCAGGTTTTGAGAGTCATCATAGTCCCTGATGAATCCCAGCCCGCGCTCATAGGTGTCAATGATGCCGATGATCTCCAGCGTGGGGTATTTTCTTAGCAGATCAGACGTGCTTGCCTCCAGGAACTCGGAGATGTCGACTGGGACATACTCAAGGGATGTCTGGGATCTCTCCAGGGCATCCAGGACGTGCCGGGTCTTGACCGACGAGCCGCTGCCCAGCTCAACTAGGCGAAAGTCGCCGTCTAAAAACCCGGGCAGCTCGTGCTCCACATGGGATAAAATCTCGATCTCGGCCCGGGTCAGGTAGTACTCGGGCAGGCCACAGATCTGCTCGAACAGCTCAGAGCCGTGCCTGTCATAGAAGAACTTGGGGGAGATGAACTTGGGGTCCTGCCGCAGGCTGTGCGACAGCTCGGCTGCCATGCTCTGCTCCCTATGGCCGTCCTTGGGCCTGAAATAGCACAGCCGGTCGCTGACCACGTGCCTTTGATGGTGCAGGTGGGTCTGGAAGGTGTCGGGAACCATGTGATTGGTACCTCTGATTTTTCAGCATAAATGCCTTGTGGACGGGCTTTGCCTGCAGTCTCTTGATATACTGGTATGGGGCAACCGTAGCATTGGACGAGATTCTGAGGGTCGAGAACCTGAGAAAATACTTTACAAAAAAGTCGGTTCTTGGAAGAAAATCCACAACGGTAAGGGCAAATGACGGCATCACGTTCTCGGTCAGGCGGGGGGAGGTGTTCGTGATTGCAGGCGAGTCGGGTTCCGGGAAATCGACCGTTGCAAGGCTGATTTTAAAGTCCATAAAGGCAGACTCTGGAAGTGTGGTCTTTGAGGGCCAGGAGATCAGGGGCGACGCGGGGAGCCTGAGGAAGATCCGCCTGCAGTGCCAGATGATCCACCAGGATCCCTATGACTCTATCAACCCGAGGATGAGGATCGGCGGCATAGTCTCCGAGCCGCTGGAGATTCACGGCTTTGGAGACAAAAACAAGCGCGGCGACAGGGTCCTGGAGGTGTTAAGGGAGGTAAGGCTGGAGCCGGCAGAGGAGATTGCTCTAAAGTACCCGCACATGCTGTCGGGCGGGCAGAGGCAGAGGGTTGTTCTTGCCAGGGCGCTGGCGCTCAGGCCCAAGATGATCATCGCAGACGAGCCGGTCTCCATGCTGGACGTGTCCATCAGGGCCGAGGTGCTGGAGCTGATGAGGAGCCTGCAGGAGAGGCACGGCATCACGTTTGTATACATCACGCATGACCTGGCAACTGCCAGGTTCTTTGGAACCAGGATTGCGATCCTGTATCTTGGAAAGGTCGTGGAGATGGGCGACATCGATGACGTCCTGCTCTCCCCCAAGCACCCCTACACGCAGGCGCTCATTGACGCGCTCTCCGAGCCGGACCCCGAGAACAGATTCAGAAGAAAGGAGATCCGGATCAGGGAGCCGTCGGGGGACGACGCAGGCCGGGGGTGCGGGTTCAGGGCAAGGTGTCCGTATGCGGTTGAAAGGTGCAGGACAGAGCCCGCCCTAGAGGAGAGGGGCGGCAGGTCGGTTGCCTGTTTTGTGGATATTTCCAAGTAGGGCATGTGCGGCCTGAGGACATGCCTGGGCAGAACGACGCCAGCAGGGAGCCGCAGTACGTCTTTGGCAACGAAGCAGATGACGTGGACGCGCCACACGGCTTATCCGGTTTTGTCAGTGCCTGGATCCGCCAGGTACAGACTCGTGTCCGTATGGGTCAAAATCTGCCAACTGTGAATCGCTTCCTCGTATTGGACACCATCTGCCATCCCAGCCGCCTGCGACAGCTACGGTACTTCCCAGGTGTACTTTTGCAGGCACGATAATTACGTAATTTGCCGAGATTTTTTGATCATCATGATCTAGATCAGGCGGTGTGCCAGCCATCCCGGTCTTTGCCGCCAACACGCCTGCCAAAAGCGCAGAGGCCATCATGACGAAAATGCCAGGCAAGTCAGCAGAACCGCAAAAAACACGCCCTAAAGCTACGATTCCGGACAACGCCGGCCGCATAGTTACGGTTATTAATAAACGGTTTTGAGGCCTCTTATGACCTCTATTGTAATCGATACGAGCATCCTGGTCAACGGGGAGATAGTCAGGCTTGTCCAGAACGGAATGCTCGATGATCATGAAATCATAATCCCGACTGCAGTCCTAGACGAGCTGCAGTCCCAGGCGTCCCAAAAGAAGGAGCAGGGATACGTGGGCCTCGAGGAAATCAAGCAGCTCAGAAAGCTGTCCACGGGCTCCCACATCACCATAACGTTTGAAGGCGAGCATCCCTCCCTGGACGACGTCATGCTGTCTGAAAGCGGACGCATAGACGCCATAATCAAGGACGTGGCCAAGTCCCACGGCTCCGCACTATACACGTCTGACCGCGCCCAGTCCATGGCCGCGGAGGCAGAAGGCATCCAGGTTCAGTACTATTCGCCCAGGACATATGGCGAGAACCTCGAGTTCCTAAAGTTTTTTGACGACAAGACCATGAGCGTGCACCTCAAAGAGGACCTTCCGGCGATGGCAAAGCGGGGACTGCCTGGAAACTTTGAGTTGGCAAGAATCGGTGAGGAGCTGCTGACGCGCGACTATCTGCAGGACATTACAAACGAGATAGTAGAGTCCGCAAAGTCAGCCGATGCGGGAAACGCCGAGATCTCCAAGCCCGGGGCCATGGTCATCCAGCACGGCGACTATAGGATTGCCATAACAAAGCCCCCGTTTTCTGAAAAGTTCGAGATTACCATAGTGCACCCGATAGTGAAGATGACCCTGGATGACTATTCGATTTCTGAAAAGCTGATGGAGCGCTTTGCCAACAGTGCCGAGGGGATAATAATCTCGGGCGCCCCCGGCTCGGGAAAGTCGACGCTGGCATCGGGGCTTGCAAACTTTTACCACAAGCAGGACAAGGTAGTCAAGACGTTCGAGTCCCCGAGGGATCTCCAGGTGGATCCCGGAATCACGCAATACACAAAGCTTGACGAGAGCTTTGAGAACTCGGCGGACATACTGCTGCTAGTCAGGCCCGACTATACCATATTTGACGAGGTCAGGAGGCGCGAGGACTTTGAGGTCTATTCCGATCTGCGCCTGACCGGGGTCGGGATGGTCGGCGTGGTCCATGCAAACTCGCCGATCGATGCAATACAGCGCTTTATTGGAAAGATAGAGCTTGGCATGGTTCCCAGCGTTCTTGATACCGTGGTCTTTGTAGAGAACGGCCAGATCACCAAGGTCTACGGCCTCGAGCTGAAGGTCAAGGTCCCCTCCGGAATGGCCGAGCAGGACCTTGCCAGGCCCGTCATCGAGATAACCAACTTTGAGGACGACAGGCCCGAGTACGAGATCTATACGTTTGGCGAGGAGAACGTCATCATACCTGTCACAGAGAGCAAGACCAGGCCGGGAATCGAGAAGCTAGCCGAGGACAAGATCCGCGAGATCATGGGGAGGTACGACCGGGGCGCAGAGGTCGAGATTCTCTCAGAGTCAAGCGTCCGCATCAGGGTGTCCGAGCAGGCGATTCCGGGCATCATAGGCCGGGGCGGCTCCAACATAAGCGACCTCGAAAAGCAGCTGAACCTACGCATCGACGTCGTGGCCCGCGAAGAGTCCGAGCCGTCATCAGGCTCTGAGCTGCCCTTTGAGTACTCCAAGTCAAAGTCGTCGGTAGTCTTCAGCGTGGATCGGGGCCACTCGGGCAAGCAGGCAGACGTGCTCGTAGGCGGCAGGTGCGTCGCATCCGTCCGTGTCGGCCGCAAGGGGCAGATAAAGATACCGCGGCGCTCCTCTGTTGCCCGCAAGATTCTGGACTCGTCCCCTTCACAGGACGACATCCAGATACGCCTTAAAGGCTCTTAAAGCTGTCCAGGATCTTCGGGTTTGACCTGAGAAACGTGATGAACTTTCTCAGCTGCCTGATGGTCTTGGGGTTCAGGTGGTGCTCTATTCCCTCCGCATCCTGGTTTGCCGTCTCGCTTCCCACCCCGAGTATCTCAAGGAACTCCAGAAGGATCCCGTGCTTTTGCCGGATTGCCTCTGCAATCTGGGATCCCCTCGCAGTCAGGTTTATTCCGTGGTACTTTTCGTACTCTAGGTATCCGCTGTCGTCTAGCCTCTGAAGCATGCTCGTCACGCTGGGGGCGCTGACGTTCATGTACCTTGAGATGTCAAGCGTCGTGGCGTACCCCTTCATCTCGACCAGCTCCGCAATGACCTCCAGATAGTCCTCCATCCTGGAGCTTGATGCCGGCTTTGCCGACTGGTGCGCCGCCTTGATCGACTCTAGTCGGTCGTGCGTCTTTTTTTTCAACCAGTATCAGGATACGGCTACTCGTATAAATTCTGTCCATGCCGCAGGGCGTCCCGGGACGGCTTTGGCGGCTGGAGATTTTGTGGCGGCAGGTACTATGCCGGCGGCGACCCCGGGATCAGGCAGTGTAAGCAGGCCGCATTGTAACAGCTCGATCTCTGGAAGTTCAGGCATTAATTTTACCTCCAAAAAGGGCCGCTCAAACAGAATTTGTACCTGAAATCAGGAGCGGCTTCGAGTCCGATCAGTTACTATCAATACCACATGGAAACTATTTTTGCCATATGGAAACTATTAATACCATATGGAGGTGATAATGCCACATCATGAAACTTCACAAATACCTGGAGCAAGCACTTGGAAGCAAGGCGTCAATCAGAGTACTTCGCACTCTTGTGCGACACAGGGGAAAGATCTTTACCATTAGGGGATTGGCTCACGATGCTGGCCTATCTCATCCCGGAGTGTCAGAAACGATTAGTGGGCTTGAAAAGCTTGGAGTTGTACAAATCCAGCCAATAGGAAGGTCTCACCGGGTATCACTAAACGAAAAGAGTTACGTCTTAAAAAAAATTATAGAACCAATGTTTATAACGGAAAAACAAACTTTTGACCAGGTAATTTCAATCCTCAAAAAGCATCTCGGCACGAAAAAAATTATCTCAGCTGTGGTTTTTGGAAGCGTTTCAATAGGTCAAGAAAAAGAAGACAGTGATATTGATGTTTTTATCGTGTCAGATGATTTTGATTGTGCCATCACGGTTGTATCAAACGCAGGGGACGAAATATTTACGAAATTTCACAGTAGGATCTCACCGCTTGTTTTCTCCGAATCTGAATTTAAATCAAAAAAGAAAAGCGCACTTGTGTGCTCAATTTTAGATAACCACATCAACATACATGGAAAGAATCTGGAGTCTGCCTTGAAATGACAAGAAATGTTGATCCTAAAAAGGCACATATCCGCATTGAAAAGTCTGAAGAATTTTTAGAAATGGCAAAACTTGCTGTGCAAAATGCAAAGTATAGTAGTGCAGTAACGAATGCCATACACAGTGCCATAAGTGCATTGGATGCACTAACCACGTCGTACAAAGGAAAACGCGCATCAGATGATCATACTGAGGCGCTATCGCTTGTCCGTGGAATATTTGCTCCGCAAGAATATCATGAAATTAAAAAACAGTTTACTTCTTTAATGGACAAAAAGAACGCCTCCGAATATCAGCCGGTTCTGATGGAATCAAGAGATGCCCAATACTCTGTCAAATGGGCAGAAAGAATTCTCAACAAGGTCAAAACAAATCTGAAAAGATAGGGGTAGACATTGTGCGTAATCGGTGCAGATCAAAAAAATCAGGTAGCGTTTGCGTCATGTTTGGCAAATACGCATAAGGCGGTTGAATAAAATGGATAGGGACGGATTTAGGATAATTTTTGAGCACATGGACAAAAAAGAGGGCATGCGGGGCTGCAGGCGAGACGAGAGACACAGTGGAGCAAGGCGACGAGATAAAAAACTAATCGAGATCATCGACGAGACGACCCCGACTGACGAATTCCTCCCTTACTCCGGCTCCTAGATCAGTCCTCCAAAGCGTGTCCGACTCGTGGCGGCCCGGATGGCCACATGCGGATCTGCAAGAAGCTTGGTTTGAGCTGTTCCAGGCTTGGAGCCGCTTTAGGAGGAACTATTGGGAAGGTTGTGCCGGGTGTAACAGGTTAGCCCATGCCTAGAGTTGGAGTTGTGTTCCTTTCCGGTCAGGCAT
>CAYGCI010000015.1:0-17225 GCA_964348355.1 uncultured Nitrosopumilaceae archaeon
CGGAACCGGAAGAAGAAAAGTAGAATAAATTTCCGCCTTTCCTAATTTTTATTATAGCAGTTTTTGTATTTTTTCCTGCAGTTTCTTGCTGATCTTCTCCCCGGAGGCCTTTCCCCGGAGCGTCTTCATCGCGATTCCCATCAGGGGTCCGGAGGCCCGCGCCCCCTGCCTTTCAATAATCGCCCTGTTTTCACTTACAATCTGCTCTAGCATGGCATCCAGCCTTTCATCCGACAGGGATCCGCCGGAGGCCTCCGCAATCACCTGCTCCGGATCCCCGCCCGACATTATCCCCTCGAAAACCATCCCGACGGATTCCTTTGAAATTTTCTCGCCGTCAAGCAGTCCAAAAACCCGGACCATGACGCCCTCTGACAGCCTTGCACTGTCTAGCCCGCCGCGTTCCAGGTTCGTAATCGTGGAGCACAGCGTGGACGCAACAAAGTTTGGCGGGTTTTTCGACGACCCGCATATTTTTTCAAACGTTTCGATATATTCAGAGTCAAAGATCTGCTCGGCCAGCTGGGCGTTCAGGCCGTACCTGTCCTGGATCTCCCTTACTGCCTCGTCCCAGGATTTCGGAACGCTCCTGCGGGCATCAGAAAGCTCCTGCTCGGAGATTATGACCGGCGGGACGTCGGTCTCCGGGTACATCCTGGCTGCGCCCGGCCTCGGCCTCAGGAACCTGGTCTCCCCTGCCGGCGTTGCAAGCCTGGTATCTGCCGGAATCCCATGATCCCTGATGTACTCGATCCTTGATATGATCTGATCAATTACTGCGTGAACCCCCCCTGCCGGGGCCGCCAGAACCAAAAACGCGTCGCCCTCGGATGCCTTTATGCCTTTTCTTATGTTTTCCACGTCCGCCTCATCCACTCCGTAGTTTGGCAGCTCGTCTGAGTGAAACACCCCCCCTATTCCGAAAAACCTCACCAGCTCTGCAACCTCCCTTCCAAGCCTGACGCCCTCATAGGGCGCAAAGCCAAACACCCCACCCAAATTTTTAAAGGCAATCCCGAAAATCCCGTGTCCCTTCCCGATTGCATCCCGTACAATCCTTGACTTGCAGTCCCTCATCGCGTCTGTGATCTCGACGCGATCCCCGCTGCCGTGGGACCAGTCCCTGCCCCGGATCTCCCCTGAGATCTTCATCAATCCGTGCTGCCGCCTTGCCTCATATTCGACGACCGCCTCCAGCTGGTCTAGCTGCTGCACCCCCTTCACCTCTATCACCGCCCCGCCCGTTATCGAGACGTTGACGTCCTGACGAATGGAACCCAGCCCCCTTTTGACCCTCTTGGTGCTTCTCAGGATCCTGCCCAGCGCCAGCGCGATATCCCTGATCCGTCCAGGCTCTGCCTCAAACGGCTCGGTGGCAATCTCCACCAGCGGAACGCCGAGCCTCTCCAGCCCGTACTTTCTCGCCGAGCCCTCGTCCCCGAGAATTTTTGCGGCGTCCTCCTCCAGGCAGACGGATTGGATTCCGATTTTTTTATCACCGACCTCGTAATGGCCCCCCTGGGATATCAGCATGGTCCTCTGAAATCCTGCCGTGTTGGAGCCGTCAATCACCGTCTTTCTCATTGGAAAAACCTCCCTGAACACCTTTGATTTAAGTGCGGACGCTATGATCAGGGCTATCTCCTTTGCATCTGCGTCCAGCTCGTGCGGCGGCTCCTCGTCCCGTTCTACCAGGCAGCTGTTTTGGGGATCTGCAAAGTACAGGATTGTCCCTGACTTTGCGCTCTCAAACAGTGCGGCGGGATCAAGCTCCCCCATCTCGCTTTTTGAGGCACGCAGCCTTCTTTGAAACCTTATAGAGTACTCGCCTGATTCCGTAGGCGGGCAGCTGCAAAACAGCTTCCTGCTGGTGGCCAGCTGCTGGTGTATCTCAAGTCCGACCCTGACACCTGCGTCTTTTACCGAAAACTCCCCCATGGCATGCCACTACTCTGAAAACTCCGATGCTATCCTGTCCAGCATGATGTCCCTGATCCCGTCCCGATCCCCTGCGATGCCTGCCGCCCACATTGCCTTGACTAGGGCAGTCTCTGGAATCATGTCCTCCAGGGGGACTATTCCGAGGCCGAGCAGGTCCCTGCCGCTCTCATATACGGTCATCCTCACCCTTCCGCCAATACACTGCGACGTCATTCCCATGAAGATTCCCATCTCTCCCATCCTCCTGACTATGGGGTACATTTTCCTGCCTATGTGCCCCAGTCCGGTACCCTCGAAGATTATCGCCCTGCAGCCTGACCCGGCAATGTTTTCCAAAACGTCCGGACTGAGTCCCGGAAAATACTTTACGAGTGCCACCCTTTCATCAAGCCTTATCCTTGGCCTGAACTCGTCTCTGGCAAAGAACCGGCCCCTCATGTTTTTGTGCAGGGCCTCATTTACAACCAAAAACGCAGGCTCGCCTCCAATGGTCTGGAACGCCCCCCTCCTGCTTGTGTGGTTTTTTCTTGCCCGCGTGCCTATGTGGCATGCTATGGCCTCGTCGCTCTCATCCCGGTGCATCACGATATAGACCCCGTTTGTCCTGCAGCCCGTCAGAAGCCTTGCAGATGCAATCAGGTTCAGGGCCGCGTCCGATGACGCCCTGTCCGAGGATCTCTGCGATCCTACCAGGGCGACTGGAATCGGGAATCCGGCCAGTGCAAACGAGAGAAACGACGAGGTATAGTGCATCGTGTCTGTCCCGTGTGCAATTATGACCCCCGCGTACTTTTCGGGGTCTGCGGCCCGAACGGCCCCCGCAATTTTCAGCCAGTGCTCCGGAACTATGTTCTCCGAGTATTCCGAAAACAGCTCCACTGCCTCGATGTTTGCAATCCCTGCCAGCTCTGGGACCGAGTCATAGAGCTCCCGCGCCGTCATTGTCGGGGTTACGGCCCCCGTCCTGTAGTCTATTTTGCTTGCAATGGTGCCCCCGGTGGATAAAAGCAGGATGTTTGGCAGCTCTGGATCGGCCTCCGGCTCCGGCCCGCCGCCTTTTGGCCTGTCTTCGCCTGTATCGGTCTTTTTGATTTCGTTTATCTCCTCTAGTCCTATCCCTACGTTGTACCCGCTTTTCAGCTTGACAACTATGTGCCTGTCATCTGCGTGCTCGTATCTTGGCATGACTGTCCCCACGTGCGTCAGGCCTGCAGAGATCCTTACAGAGTCCCCGACCATGATCTGCCGCCTTTTGAGGAACTCAAGGGACTCCCCCGTGTAGCCTCTG
The DNA here is from genome assembly GCA_964348355.1 of uncultured Nitrosopumilaceae archaeon. Lineage (GTDB taxonomy): Archaea > Thermoproteota > Nitrososphaeria > Nitrososphaerales > Nitrosopumilaceae > JAWVZS01. The sequence goes on from CAYGCI010000015.1 coordinate 3,230, forward strand.
AACCCCGACATTCTGTGGTCTGTTGCAGCCTATTTTATAAAAACTACCTGCAAGGTCCCCGCAGGCGTTCCCCGACCGGGCTCCCCTTCTGGCAGAGCGAGCTACTTTTTCATGGCCTCCGATGTTTTTCAAGATTCTCTTAGCAGCTCGGACTCGGCCGTTCCTGATTTCAGGCACGAGCCTGTCAGGAAGGCTCGGAGGTGGCAAGACTCACGCCTGGACTTAGCCCGAGCTGTTGCGAGAAAAGGGCGTTCAGGGAAACGGGCCCTATTCCATCGGTGCGGCTGTGCAACGATGGCGGGCACATAAAATACACGGGCAGGCAACGCCCCTCCCGCGTCGGCGGGTGCCTGCCCGTCCTGCCGTCTGCGGATTTGTGTGTTTTGGGACTATCTATAGTAGGAGGCGACGAGCTTTTCTCCTATCTTGAGATCCTTTTGCTCCCTGACCTTCTTTACTGCCTCCTCAAAGTTCTTCATCTTTACCTCCGCGCCCTTGGTGGTCTTTTCGATCTCCTTGATCTCCGGATGGCTGTCAAGGAACTCGTGGATGACCAGCGACACGGCAGTGTTTGCAATTGCCGCAACGTCTGCGCCGCTCAGCCCGTCCGTCATCTCTGCCAGCTTGTCGAAATCCACATGATCCGGCTTGCTTGGATCGGTGACTGCCGGAATCTCCTCTGCGTTGATCTCCAGTATCCTCTTCCTGCTCTCCTTGTCCGGCAGCGGGATCTGGATGATCTTGTCAAACCTGCCCGGGCGCAAGAGTGCCGGATCAATCATGTCTGCCCTGTTTGTCGCGGCAAGGACTACGACCCCGTGCATGTTCTCCATCCCGTCCAGCTCCGTCAGCAGCTGGCTTACGACCCTTTCAGTAACGGCCGTCTCGCCGCCGGCCCCCCTGACCGGCGCAATCGAGTCTATCTCGTCAAAGAACACGACACACGGGGCAGACTGTCTTGCACGCTTGAAGATTTCCCTGATTCCCCGCTCTGACTCGCCTACCCACTTTGAAAGCAGCTCCGGACCCCTCACGGACACGAAGTTCGCCTCGCTTTGCGTGGCGACGGCCTTTGCCAGCAGGGTCTTGCCTGTCCCGCTTGTCCCGTGCAGGAGAATCCCGCGCGGCATCCTGTGTCCAAGCTTGTCGTACAATCCCGGATACTTCATCGGCCACTCGACTGCCTCCTGGAGCTCCTTTTTTACGTCCTCTAGTCCGCCGACGTCCTCCCACTTTACGTCCGGATTTTCAATGAACACCTCCCTCATTCCGGACGGCGTGACCTCGATTATGGCCTTTTGAAAGTCGTCTGCATTTACAATCAGCTTGTCAAGGGTCTCCGGGGGTATCTTCTCGTCCTCGAGATTCAGCTCCGGCAGCAGCCTTCTCAGGCACTTCATGGCCGCCTCCTTGCACAGGTATTCCAGATCCGCGCCCACGTATCCGTGGCTGATTGCTGCCACCCTGTCCATGTTAACCTCGTCTGAGAGCGGCATGTTTCTCGTATGGATTGCAAGAATGTCCTTGCGGCCCTTTTTGTCAGGAACCTTGATCTCGATTTCCCTGTCAAACCTGCCCGGACGTCTTAGTGCGGGATCAATTGCGTTTGGCCTGTTTGTTGCCGAGATTACCACTACCTTGCCCCTTGCCTCCAGGCCGTCCATCAGGGAAAGCATCTGTGATACCACCCTTCTTTCCACCTCCCCGGTGACCTCCTCTCTTTTTGGCGCAATGGAGTCTATCTCGTCTACGAAAATAATTGAAGGTGCCTTTTCCCTTGCCTCCTTGAAAATTTCCCTCAGCCTTGCCTCGCTCTCGCCGTAGAACTTTGACATGATTTCGGGGCCTGATATGCTGATAAAGTGGGCATTGCTTTCGTTTGCAACGGCCTTTGCCAGCAGGGTCTTGCCTGTTCCGGGCGGGCCGTACAGCAGGACCCCCTTTGGAGCTTCGATTCCCAGCTTTTCAAATATCTCCGGATGGCGCAGCGGCAGCTCAATCATCTCCCTTACCTTCTTGATTTCATCTGTCAGCCCCCCGATGTCCTCGTAGGTGACCTGTGGAACGCCCCTCAGCGTCTCGCCTTTTTCTGCAATGTGGAAAACCGTCTTTTGAGTAACCAGAACTGCATCAGCCGCCGGCGTCACGCCGATTACCTGGAAGGTAAGCCTTCCGCCAAAGTATGGGACCATGACGTTGTCGCCCTTGATCAGGGGAACGCTTTCTAGCGCGTCTGCAAGGTACCTCTCGTCTATTGGCGGGATTGCCTCTAGCGGTGCAACCACTATTTTTTCAGCGGCGACTGCCTTTATCTTTCTGACCGAAATCGTATCCCCTATCGCTATGCCTGAATTGTTTCTGCCAAGCCCGTCAATTCTGATGATTCCCTTGCCCTCGTCTGACGGGTATAGTGGAAGACACTTTGCCACGGTCCTTCTCTTTCCCTTGATCTCAATAACGTCGCCCGTGGAGGCGCTCAGGGTATCCATGGAGTCATAGTCGATTCTTGCAACCCCCCTGCCTACATCCCTGGTGTACGCCTCTAGGACCTTGAGGGAAAGGGCATTTTGGCTCATACAAAAATGGTCTTTGGCTAATTTTTATATCTTTGGCGGTTCCAAAACCTGCGTCTGTGCGCCATCTGCAATCATAAGCTTAAAATCAGAAGGATTGCGACCGTCGATCTACATGGGAAAGAGACCGCTGGTTAGAAGACGCGGCCGTGGAGGCATGCAGTTTAGGGTATCTGCGACCGGCAAGGTGGCAGATGCCAAGTATCCAAGCTATCCACTCTCCGAGCAGCATGAGGGAAAAATAATCGATCTTGTACATGAGCGGGGCCGTGACGCCCCCCTCGCAAAGGTCAGGTTTGAGGACGGCTCAATCTCGTTTGTTCCTGCCGTCATTGGAACAAAGGTAGGCACTGTCATGCAGTTTGGCCTAAAATCAAAAATCGAGGACGGAAACGTGATTAGCGTCCAAAACATTCCAGATGGCACGGTCGTCTGCAACGTAGAGCGGCATTTCTGCGATGGCGGCGCAATTGTCAAGTCTGCAGGAACAAGCGCAACTGTCTTCTCACATGGGGAGGACGGGGTGACTGTAAAGCTTCCTTCTGGCAAGTTCATCACACTGAATCCCAAAAACCGCGCAATGATCGGCTCCCTGTCCGGCGGCGGCGCGTCTGAGAGGCCGCTGATGAGCGCGGGTGGAAAATGGAGGAAATTCCGCGCACGGGGCAGAAAGTACCCAATAGTCAGAGGCGTCGCACAGGCAGCATACGTTCACCCGCATGGCGGTGGACGGCACCAGCACGTCGGCCAGAGCTCAACCGTATCCAGGGACACTCCTCCGGGCGCCAAGGTGGGAAGTATTGCTGCAAGAAAGACCGGAAGGGCCAGAATCAAAGATAGAAGGTAGCCCAGCCTAAAATTGATTAATAGCTTTTCAAGAATTCCTTTGGATGGCACAGCGAATACACCTGTTTGTAACCGGCAAGGTGCAGGGGGTTTTCTTCAGACAGGCGTTAAAAGTTATGGCAAGGAGAAATAATGTCCTCGGATGGGTCAAGAATCTCAAAGACGGCCGCGTTGAGGCCATTTTGGAGGGCGAGGATCTTAATGTCAGCAAGGTAGTCGAGTGGGCGCACGCGGGTCCGGCAAATGCCAGGGTGGAGGACGTCGAGATTAGAAATGAGGACTATGCTGGCAAGTTCACAAAGTTTGACGTGCTGTACTAGCGTATGGTCTCTAGCGCCTCCTTTATCACCGGCTTTATCCTTTCAAAATCCTCCTGCGATGAGACCTTGGCCATGCCGAGCGGATCCTTGCGGCCTTTCTGAATCTTAATCACAACCAGATCCCCCTCGGGCGCAACGTCTGCAAACCATCTAAGCGTGATCGACTTGCAAAATACAATCCTGTGCATTCTTACATCCTCCACCACGTTGTCTGCCAGTCCCAGGCAGTAATCCCTGATCAAATCGTACAGCGGCAGTATTTTTTCTGGGACTTGTTTTTTAAAGTCATCATAGCTTCTCCTGCTTCCAAACGAGACCAGTCCTGCCATAAGACAGTTCTTTGAAATTAGTATATAGTAGTAGCCCTACTGGTTCCGATCCAGACCGGTGACCCCATTTCAGGGCGTACAAGATCCGCCACGTTGACGAAGAAGCGTGGATGCCCCACCTTAGGATTGCTCCCTCCCGGACCTAGTCCCCTTCGATGGCTCAGCCTTGGAAGTCATCCCTTCGGATGATTCCAGTCTTGCAACCACCCGCTTCGGCGTGATTTCATTTCCGCACGCCAGGCGGGAATTACCGTTCTAGAGATTTACCCAGTAGTTACTGATCTCTGCGTATAGCCGGTTTCAGAACAGGGCACGGCTGGCACCCCGATCCTACCTACTACCAATGACCCTACAACGTGTTGTTATATTTGCATTAGGCCTGTTTTCCCCTAAATCTGGACACGGTACTGCATACTGAGCAGATTTTTCCGGTACATCCTGCCCCGCAGCTCCGGCATTTCGTCCTTGTCTTGGTGTCTGCCTCCCTGACAATCTCTGAGATTTTTACAGCAGAGTTGTACAGGCTGTTTTTGATTCCCGCATGCTGCCCCTCCAGCGAGTTTAGAAACCCGCGAATCTCCGTCCTGATTCCCTCGCTCGTGTGCGGACACGGCTCTGTCTGGAAGGGTATCTGGTTTGTAAATGCGTAAAAGACGATCTCCGACTCGTAGATTTCTGAAAACGGCTTGATTTTTCTCAACGCGGATCTTTCCGCATCCGGACCCGTCCAGCCGATCCTGCTGACGTCCCCTGACAGCATGTTGATGAGATACGTCTGCAGGTTGTCATCCAGGTTGTGCGCCGTAGCTATCACGTTTGCCCCGACTTTTGTTGCCGCATGATCCATTGCACGCCGCCTCAGCGTGCCGCAAATCGAGCATGACGAGGTTTTCTCGTCCCCCCTCAGTCCCAGCGCCTCGTCTAGTGTCAGCTCAAACAGCTCCCTGTATGAAAAAACGCTGCAGCCGACCTTCAGCCTCCCGCAGTACTCTCTTACAATTTCGAGCGCCTCCTCCCGGTATCCCGGTATGCCCTCGTCTATTGTAACTGCGTGGATCCTAAAGTTGTGTGATCTTGACATCTGATCCAAAATATGCAGCAGTGCAAGGGAGTCCTTCCCACCTGAGACGGCGACGGCCACCAGGTCGCCGCCCCTTATCATCCCGTGCTTTGAAATTGTCCTTGCGGTCTTTCTCATAATTGAGCTTGTAAAGCATTCCGAGCACAGGCTCTCCCCGGAGTACCTCCTTGTGTATGCGGCTACGCCTTCACATCTGTTGCACTGCACAAAAACCGGCCCCCGTATGCCCTTATGATCCTTTAGATGCTAAATCGTAAACCAGCCTGACTTTACGTATGTCAGCGCAATGTTGAGGCCAAATACGGCAAACGTAAAGGCGTAGATGGACCACATGACCCTGTTGACTCCCGCCTCGGAAATCTTGTCTGATATCATGCTGTGAATGAACTTGCCCCCGTCAAGGATTGGCAGGGGCAGCATGTTGATTATTCCGATGAAGAACGAAATCATCCAGAGCCACAGCAGGTACATGGACACCTGCGGATCCCACTGTATAAAGTCATAGACCGGGGTATAAAACGCGTTGTCCCTGAAGATTCCCATCAGCCCCCTCTCCGGATCATCGGGGGACGGCATTATCTCGACCGGAAGCGTCATCTCCTGCCCGTCGCGCAGCACCGAGATGTCTGCCGTCTGTCCGGGCAGCAGCTCTATCCTCTGAAAGTCCGCCGGCGTGTCTATTCTCATGCCATTTATCTGCGTAATGACGTCCCCGACTGCCATTCCGGCCTTTTCGGCCCCGAACCCACTCATTATCTCTAGGACTTTTACCCCCTCGGGCGACACATAAAACGCATCGACGACCTGCTCGGGCAGCACCAGTGCAAATACGGGGTTTGTGAGCAGCAGCGCTCCGAGGGCCAGCGCAAAAATGACGTTTGCCGTCGCACCCGCCCCTATCACCCTGAGCTTTGAGATCTTTTTTGCCTTTTCAAACTCCTCCTCGTCGGGCTCTACAAACCCCGCAAAAATCGCGATAAAGACCGCAAAGCCCCCCGACTTTACCCTGATCTTCTCCAGCGTGGCCACTATTCCGTGCGCCCCCTCGTGGACTATTAGCACGACGGGCAGTGACAGCAAGAATGCCGCAATGGCAGATCCCGAGGTCAGCGTGACCCCAGGAATAAGAACCGTCAGCTCGGCGGCCTCTGACGGAACAAAGACGAACTTGAAAATATTATCCAGCAAAAACCAAAACGCAAAACCCATCATCATGAATCCTGCAACCACGCTTACGTCGGCAAAGACGCGGATCCCCCTGCGCGTCCTGCCCAGCATGCTCGAGAGGGCCGACTGGACATGGTAGTTCTTGTAAACAAGGCTGTATGCCTTTAGCTCAAACCCCCGCTTTTCCAGCCTCAGCCCCTTGGCTATGGCCAGGACGGCAACCCAGCCAATCAGGACGTAGATGATTGCGTTTTGTGAAAGAAAGTCAAGCTCCAATTATTGCTACTTTTTTTAACTACTCCATTTATCACTTGCTATGAAGCCGGCATTTGTAATCTCCACCTTTCCCAACAAGCGCTCCCTGGCCAAAATCGCAAACCAGCTGGTCAGAGACAAGACCGTCGCGTGCGTGAACTTTTTCCCGATTTCCTCGGTATATTCCTGGAGGGGCAGAATCGAAAATGAAGACGAGTACCTCGGGATCTTCAAGACCTCGCAAAAAGACAAGGATCTGCTTAAAAGGACGCTGGCAAGGCTTCACCCATATGACGTGCCTGAGATTGCAGAGGTGGACGTCTCCTCGGTCAACCCGTCATACATGAGGTGGATTCTTGACTCCACCGACTAGCCCCCTACTGCAAACCTCAGCGTCGACACCATCCCGCCAAGTCCGGTCACCCTGAGGCCAAGATCCGTTGACGAGTCCACGCTGAAAACCTCCGCGCCCTTTGACTCTGCATCGTTTAGGAACTCTATGATCCTCCCCTCGTCCCCGCCCTCCAGCGCCTTGTCTGAGAACACCAGCGACTCGATGGCGCCATGCCGGTTTGCACGGCTGGCCTCCTCAAGCCCCATGGCGAACCTCCGACCCTGCCTGCTTGCCATCAGCATCACACAGTCAACAATGTCCGCAATCCGCGCAATCTTGCTGCCTGACATTATCTCCCTCATGACCTCGGATTTTGTAAAGGTATGGATGCCGTCCTCCCCGCCCGAGTCTATCCCCTCAGCTACCTGGATGTCCGGGCTTTTCACGCCTGACGACCTCTCGGCGTAATTTGCAAACCTTTTCTTGGTCTCCCCCGGACCGAAAACAACAATCCTATCGCCCTCCCTTGCGGTGGATGCCACTGCCTTGCCAACCTCCTGGAAAAACCTCTCCATGTTAAAGTTGGTCTTGTACCGCTTTCCGCCCGAGCCCGAGTAGATGTTCGGCATGACCTCCAGGTGCGTTCCATCCAGCCTTCCTATCCCGCAGTCGGCCCTGTCGATTGCAACCAGGACAAATCCCATGCCGTCGTTTTTTGTACCGACCAGCTTTTTTTCCAGGCCGCTCCATCTTTTCTTGAATACTGTAAATGCGTCCCCCGTCTTGATCAGCATGGAGTGGTGCGAGCCGTGCGGGACCGCCTCGTTGCTTGACTCCAGTATTGTTCCCGCAACTCTCAGCCTGTCTACGGCGCTGTCCAGCGATATTTTTTCAACCTGCAGTGAAACTCTGACCCTGACCCTCTCCCCCCTGTCCGGCCTCGAGTATTCCTTGTCCTGCCTGATCACTCGCGTGGTGTCCCCGACTATCCTGTCGCCTGCCTTGATTACGCGGCGGAGACTCAGCAGGTCGTCTGCGTCCTGGGCGGTTGTGGAAACCGCATTGTCGTCAATGACCCTGGCAATCACAACCGCTCAACCCTGCCACGGCAAGTCCCTATCCGCCGGTTTCTTTGGATCCGCCCTGGTGCTTCTTTTTGACATAGTTTTCCACCCAGTCCAGGGTAATCACTCCCGCCTGGGCCAGATTAACCAGCGAGTTTGAGGATGCCTCTCCGGTCACCTTTCCGCTATGCCTCCTGATCTGCCGCCACTTGAGCGAGGTGTTCCCGCTCTTTGACGTATAGATTATGCCCAGCACGTCTCTTGCGTTGACAAATGTAATCTCGCGGATTTTTTTCAGGGTGACCTTGTCGGCTGCCTCCACATAGATCGAGCCCAGGCCCTCCTCCCGCTCTGCAAACACCTCAAAGTCGTCCAAGTAGCTTTTTGGAGCAAACGAGCTGCACGTACTTGCGATGATGAAGCGCCTGAAGCTCTCAAGCGACGCTGATGTGTCTATTGCCACCATGGATATGCACACCGGCTTGCCATTTATCAAGCTTCTTGAAAGACTCAATTAGTATGCCGTCTAAAAGTGGCCTGCGGGCGGTGATGAACGTATCCCAATGATCGGTGAATTGGATCTTGAGTTCTGAGCCTGCCGAAATTTTTTAAGAGGCGGCGTTCCAAGCCACGGTTGTGAAGTCACTGACCGAGTATCTGACGTTTAACACGAAGACCCGTGTTGCGTTTGTCAATATCACGCCTGACGTGAGGGGGCTTGTGCGCAAGAGCGGCATCAGGGAGGGGCTGTGCCTGGTAAATGCAATGCACATCACTGCCAGCGTGTTCATCAACGATGACGAGTCCGGACTGCACCGCGACTACAAGAAATGGTTGGAGGGGCTGGCCCCGCACGAGCCGGTTGCCGGCTATAGGCACAACGACACCGGCGAGGATAACGCCGATGCGCACCTGAAAAGGCAGGTTATGGGACGCGAGGTCGTAGTCTCCGTGACAAACGGGGAGCTGGACTTTGGCCCATGGGAGGCGATATTCTACGGCGAGTTTGATGGGAGGCGGAACAAGAGGGTCTTGGTCAAAATTATAGGCCAGTGACTATCCGAAATCCGCATCCCGCTTTTGACTTTGATTCTCATTTGCACGGGACGCTGCACGGAACTCATCATCGTGGTTTTGTGGGCCGTGTCCGCACTTTACACATTCTATCCTGAACCCGTTGTCATTTTTTTCATATGCACCGCATCCGCAAAAGCACGCCACAATGATCCGATATTCTAATATGATATAACCCATTCTACCTGTGTGATAAGATGCCGTTTGTCAAGGAGGGCCCCGAGTCGGATCCGAGGGTAGCGTCGCTGTACGGGGAGATCAATGACACGCTGCAGATTGGCAGGATCCCAAACATTCTCAGGACGACTACCGCAGATCCAGAGATCGCAAGGTGGTTCTGGGACGGCGTAAAAGTCATCCTCCTGCGCGAGTCAAGAATCCCAAGAGCACTGAAAGAATCGATTGCAGTAGTTGTGTCCGATGCCAACTCTTGCAGGTACTGCTCACAGGCACATGCGGCGGTACTCCGATTCCTGGGGTTCTCAGACGAGCAAGTGGCCGATCTTAGGGGGGCCCGTGAAAAATTCTCCGAAAAAGAGCGCGCAGCCCTGTCCTTTGCGCTCAAAATCAACAACTCGGCCCACAAAACAACGGGTACGGACCACGAGGCCCTCCGGGATCACGGCTACGATGACGGCCAGATTGTCGAGATTGCCTCCGTGGCGGCAGCCTTTAGCTGGGCAAATATCATCGCAGATGCGCTGGGAACCGAGCTAGAGCAGCCCTAGCCGTCGCATCTTTTGCAAAACCACTGGGGCTGCGTATCCTCCCGGACCAGTATGCCCCCGCACCTCTCACAGCGCCTCACCTCCGTTCCGAAGCTCAACTTCTACTGGGGCTCGATGGTTGCAGGCGGCTTGCTTGAAATGACATATGAGACCCATGTTACCCCGTCAATCTCGTTTGTAATCCTGTTGCTGATCCTCTCCAATACCCCGTGGGGCAGCCTGGTCCAGTCTGCAGTCATCGCATCAACAGAGTCGACGACCCTTACCATGACGACATTGCCGTGGCGCCTCTCGTCGCCGACGACTCCCACCGCCTTGTCGTCTCCCACCGCGGCATATGCCTGCCAGACCTTTTCATAGATGCCCTCTCTCACCAGCTCGTCTTCGACAATCCTGCTTGCGGTTTTGCAGATGCCTAGCTTTTCCGGCGTGACCTCGCCGATTATTCTGACTGACAGGCCGGGGCCTGGGAAGGGGTGCCTCATGAGGAGCCTGTCGGGAACCCCTAGGATTTTTGCAATCTGCCTGACCTCGTCCTTGTACAGCTCCCTCAGCGGCTCTAGCACCTCCAGGTTCAGCCAGTCCGGCAGCCCGCCGACATTGTGGTGTGACTTTATGACATCGGCCGGCCCCCTTGATACCCCGCTTTCGATCACGTCCGGATAGAGCGTACCCTGCGCCAGCCATTTGAACGGGCCGTTTTTCTCCGCAAAATCCGAAAAAATCCGGACAAACTCCTCGCCTACGACCCTTCTCTTCTCCTCAGGGTCCGTGACCCCCCTGAGCCTTGAGAGAAAGCGCTCCCCTGCGTCGATGGGCGTAAAATTCACCCCAAAGTTGTCCCTGAACATCTCCCTGACCTGGCCCTCCTCGTCCTGGCGCAGCAGGCCGTTGTCCACGAACACGCACCTGAGCCTGTCCCCCACCGCCCTGTGGATTATCAGCGCCGCAACCGTAGAATCGATGCCTCCGCTGACCCCGCACAGCACGTTTCCCTGAATTTTTGAAATCCTCTCCACCGCGCCGTCCACAAAGGCCTCCATGGTCCAGCCCTGTCCCGCCCCGCATATATCGAGGACAAAGTTGCGCAGTATGCCGGTTCCCTGCTCCGTGTGGACCACCTCCGGATGAAACTGGATGCCAAAGACCGACCTTGACTGGTCCGCGATGGCCGCCGCCCTTGCGTTCTCGGTATGCCCTATGACCTCAAAGCCCTGCGGTATCTGCTCTGCCTCGTCTCCGTGGCTCATCCATGCCCTGACCGATTCCCCTATCCCCCTCAGAAGATCAGAGTCGTCATCCACCCTCAAAAGCGACGAGCCGTACTCCCTGTTTGCCCGCTTTACCCTTCCCCCATAATTGTCCACTATGAGCTGGTGTCCGTAGCAGATTCCAAGCAGGGGCAGCCCCATCTCAAAAATCTTGCTCTCGGGAATCGGGGCATCCTTGCTGTAGACGCTTGACGGGCCTCCGGAGAAAATCACCCCTTTTGGATTCATTGCCCTCAGCTCATCATGTGAGATGTCATACGGAACCAGCTCCGTGTATACCGAGAACTCCCTTATCCGCCTGCAGATCAGGTGGCTATACTGTGAGCCAAAATCCAGTACGACTATCTTGTCCATGGCATCACCTGTTCGTGTTTTCTAGCATTTTGCCAAGAGACCAGCCGGCAGTGCTGATGATTTCGCTCACCCTCTCCTTCTGGCGGTAGTTTCTGATGATGATCTCCCTGATGCTTGAGCCGCTCTTGTTTACGGTAAAGTCAATCGCCGCATCGCTTGGAATTGTACCGTCCGCACCGTCCTTTCTTTTCATCTCCCCGATTATCCTATCCAGGAAAAACGACTTGAAGGGGGGGGTGTTCTCATCAATATCCAGGGACTCGTCTAGTATGATCGATACCTGCTCGGGCGTGACGTGGGCATTGGCAATCACGTCCCCCCGGCTTCCGCGCGTAATTGGAATCACGTCCCCCCCCGGCTGCTCTGCCTGGGCGGGCTCGGATTTTGGGAGTGACGATGCCTTGGTAAAGCTTGACTGCTTTACAATAGAGTCCAAGATCACAAGCTGCTTTTCCAGGGACTGGATCTCCTTTTGGTATTTTTCAATCTTCTGCAGCGCCTTTTCTTTGAGCTCCAGCATGTCCCTGATCTGCTCGTCTGTAAAATCCATACAGTATCTAAGGCGGGGCTTGGGTATTAAAACGCACTCTAGGTTATTATGATATTACCCAGCTGCCCGGGGGTAATCCTTCGGGCTCCCCTGATCGCCGACGTTGAATAAATCTCGGGATTCCTTGCGTGCAGCCATGCCAGAAGGGACTCTGCCTCTCTGAGTTTTTTGAGCTTGGTGGGACGATCTCCCCTCCTTGTGCGGGAGTACCTGCCTATCCTGCCGCCAAAGTCCATTCCAAGCAGGATGATTTTTTCTGCCCCAAAGTGGTGCGCCAAAAACACGGCACGATCTCCGTCGGTAAATCCCCCAAAGTTGGAGATCCCTCCAAACGGCCTTGACTGGGTGGTTCCCACGCATCTTGGAAAGTTTTTGGCCATTGGAATCCTTTCGATATTGTCCCCATGCGCGTGGACCACCATGATGGCCTTTTGCGATGCCCTGAGCAGTGATTCCGGGTCTCCGTCAAGATCTGTAACGACGATCTCCGGCTGGATCCTGTTCTTAATCAGGAACTCCGTCGCGCTGTCTGCTGCGATCTTTGCAATGCCTTTGTATTTTTTCAAAATCGGCAGGGATCTTGCAACCGAGGGGCCCGCCCCGATCACCATTACCGGCCTTCCCCGAATCGCTCTTCTGAGACTGCCGGAGCACGGCCTTCCCCCTATTGCCGAGTCTAAAAGCCGGGCCGACTCCTCGTCCTTCCTGCGTGAATAGCCGAATTTCCTGAGAATTTCCGCATATCTTGACTCCCAGCCCCGAATGGTCATATAACTCAAATTGGATCGGCCTGCCATAAACCGTATGAAGCTGGGCCCGGTACGTGTTGGAAAAGGCAATCCGGTTAGACTCATGGGCATACTCAATGCCAGCCCCGAGTCGTTTTACAAAAACTCCGTCAAAAAGACAAGGCAGTCAATCAGGGATGCCGTAAAGCAGATGGAGGCAGACGGCGCCGACATTATAGACGTGGGCGGCATGTCGACTGCGCCGTATCTGAGGACGGCGGTGTCTGAAAGGACCGAGTCCAGGCGGGTGACTGGGGCCATCAAGGCAATCCAAAACGCCTCAAACCTGCCCATTTCGGTGGACACCTGCAGGTCTGCCACCGCAAGGGATGCGATGGATCTGGGAGCCGACATTCTAAACGACATATCCGGCCTAAAGCATGATCCGCTGATGACCGATGTCCTGGCAGCGTACCGCCCCTCCGTAGTCCTCTGCGCATATAGCCCCTTTGTCTCCCGGGGGGGCCCGGTTGCACAGGCAGGGCGGCTTCTCAAGGAAAGCATAGCCCTGGCAAGGCAGTCGGGAATCGATCCCGGCTCCATCACACTTGATCCCTCCATCGGATTCTTCCGAAGGTCGGGACATGGCAGGTTTTTTACCAAGATTACGACGGACTGGTTTTTGCGCGATCAAAAGATAATCCAGAACCTGGAAAAAATAAAGCAGGGACACCCACTCTTGATCTCCGTCTCAAACAAGTCGTTTGTCGGAAGGTTGCTTGGAATAGACAATCCGCATGACCGGGTCTGTGGATCGGCAATCGTGGAGGCAGTATGCGTCCTAAACGGCGCAGACGTGATCCGCACCCACAACGTCTCCCAAACGAGGCGGGCTGTGGGGGCAGCTGAGAGGATCCTAAAAATACTCTATCATACGAAAATTAATTCCGCCTAAGATCAGGCGTACTTTGAAGTATTATTTTAGGCTGTGCCGATCAAAAAATGTGAGGAAAAGACTGGGGAAAAAGTCGCTCCGGTACATAGAAAGGCAGAGAAAAAAGGGCGTGCCTGCAAGGCAGATAGCCCGGGAGCTGGGCATCAGCGACAGGTACGTCAGGAAGATATGGGCTAGGTTCCGCAGCTCCGGCACGGTCCTGCCGCAGAGCGGGGCAGGAAGGCCCGGCACGGACGCGGATCCCGGGGACGTGGAGGCGGTCCTTGATGCATATGCACGGATGCCGTCGGGTGTGGAGCGGCTGGCATTGCTCATGAGGGCCGCAGGCAGGCAGATAAGCTACCATGCAGTATACAGGATCATGAAG
>CAYGCI010000016.1:0-1094 GCA_964348355.1 uncultured Nitrosopumilaceae archaeon
GGTCCATCATGGCTGAGGTAGCCAAAATAATCTAGGGGTAGGTGACCACATACCAGTCAAGGTATCAGAACAGGTGGTGGACAGAGACTTGTTGCAGTATGATGAGGAAAAGGGGTGGAATGCGTGGCCTGATGGTGCAGACCTCTTAAACCACACATCCCCGAACCCGGATGACTCATCTGTACTTCTGATAGATGAGGCCGGTCCGGGCTCTGCCACGGTTCAGTTTGGACTCGGCTCGTCGGCTCAGGGTTGTGAGGAGACCAACGAGTGCTACATCCCGCACGAGGTGACGATCCGTACCGGCGGTGTTGTAACCTGGATCAACGGCGATGATACGGGTCATACCGTTACGGCAGGTGATCCAGATGCTGACGCGGGTGCAGTCGGCAACAGCTACCCAAACGGCTTTGACAGCGGCACCATATCCCCCGGAGGACAATACAGGATTAACTTCGATAATGCCGGAACATACCCGTACTTTTGCTCAATTCATCCGTGGATGGAGGGCACTGTGACCGTACGTGCTGGAACAATAGAGGCCAGCAAAGTGTCGATAAACAACGACATCATAACCATTACGCTTAGTGAGCCGATACCTGCATGGGCAGAGTCGCCGGAACTGTTAATAAATGACGCAATTGGGGATCTGGCCGGAAACGATCTGGTTGAGGACCGTTTTGATATCCAGATAGACTGACGATGATGCAAATTTTGCGCATGCGGAATCTTATGATGGCTGTCATCTTGATGAGTGCACTTGCTGTTGTTTCTCTTGTAGCAGCGCAAACCGGGGGGCCTGTAGATTCTATAAAAGTACGTGTCGAGCACCATGACTCACAGGCAGAACCCAGGCCGGTCAGGTCAGTGTCGGAGGCAAACAATACGTCACACGATCCGCCGTCGTTCCTTGTAGCACAAGTAGAGCACCTCAACAGCACAGTCCAGATCCGGGATATTCGATCCCAGTCAGAGGCCACATCCAGCACGGGTACCGCGTCGGCCATGACCGTCTCTGTCGATTCAGAGCAGGTAAAGCCTGAACTGCATGCAAAGTTCGTACACGTATCCACAAACATTCAGCATTATCTGGG
>CAYGCI010000016.1:1194-15866 GCA_964348355.1 uncultured Nitrosopumilaceae archaeon
CACCGACTCGGAGCTGCGGGTCGTACCCATAGTAGATACCACACACGCATCTTCCAGTACCAAGCATTATCTGGGCACCGACTCGGAGCTGCGGGTCGTACCCATAGTAGATACCACACACGCATCTTCCTCCACCAGAAATATCCTCAGCTACGAGCCCGTCATGCTGGAGCAAAACCGGATCCCCGACGATACACTGGAGATCGTCTATGACCATACACTGGAGCACAACGAGTTGGTAATCACCAGTGCCCGGACGGCACTGGAGAGGATCACAGTGACGGAGCAGACAGACGAGCCTAGACTAAACCTCAAGAACCTGATGGATGCAGACGGGACTGGCGGCAGCAACACGGCGACATTTCCCAACGACCTTGAGATGGACGTCGTCTTTGAGGGCATACGCGCCAACCTGCTCCTCAAGAATAACACCGAGATAACCGGACCGCCGGGCTGGGACGGGGTGATAAACCTGCCTGTATTCACCGAGGTTCACGTGCCGGTAGTATCGGGCCCTGATGGAGGTACGGGAGACGTAAGATCTACGCTGCATATAGGCCTGTACGATGACATGCTAACATTTGACAAACCCGTAAGCATAACGTTTGAGGAAAAGGCAGGACAGAACGTCTTCTTCCACCGGGGCGGGGATGACGAGCCGGTATCAATAGACGAGACCTGCAGTCAAAATGGCTATGAGTCAGTATCAACCCAGCTCAACGGTACCGGCGAGTGCAGGATAGACGTGGGTGCGGATCTGGTTGTGTGGACGTTCCACTTTACTGATTTCATCACGGTCGGACCGCCACCCCCAGAGCTAGTACCTCCTGAGACCCTGCCACCGATGTCCGAGCTGCCACGCGACCGCCAGACGCCAAGGTCATCCTCAGGCGGCGGTGGCGGTGGCGGCGGAGGCGGGGGTGGAGGCTACCCAGCCCCTGGATCACTGGATGACATATACGTCGACCTGTATTCAGTATCGTGGGACTGCAGCGCCGGCACGGTCCGAATCATCGCAGGACCGGACGAGCCGGAGCTGGTCTCCGCACAGGTCAGAACGACTGCCTACGGCGTACAGCAAGCGGCCATATCCGATGAAACGCTGGAGGGGCGCATCGTGTTCACATCCGGCATTGCACCTGACGAGTCGTATCTTGGCGTGCAGATATACGCGCTGTCGGGCCAGAGCATCCTCAGCATATCGGAGGGGATAACCATGCAGGAGTGCGTGGGCGAGGAGGTGTTTTCCACATACCGCGAACCTGCCGATCCGATTCTACAGTATGGCGGTATTCTTCAGGTTCCCCCCGACAGCGGCGCAAGGGATGCGGATCCTGTCGTGTCTCCGGTTGCAGTGCCGGAACCCGCAGAGCCGGTGTCCGTAGAGCCCGTACCCGCAGAGCCAATAAAACCTACAGTACAGGCAGAGCCCACAGTGCCCAAGTCCACAATGCCGGCAGAACCCGTAGAGCCCACAGTGCCCAAGCCCACAGGGCAGACAGAGGATCGCGGACTCTTCGAGATGCTTGTGGACTTTATCAGGGGACTGCTTGGCTGGTAGCCGCAAGACAGGTGACGCAGCCGAGGATGTCATTGCATGACAAAAAAGATATCACCGGTCAGGGCACGCCTTCTGCCCTGCATCTTTTCATGCCCGTCACGCCGTATCCACCTAGATGTGAAACAAAAGTTCGTGAGGATCAAGACATCAGAGACCTCGGAAAAGTCCGGGATTTCACGAACTTGTGTTTTTCACTATGGAACCCTTGCAACAAAATTCGCGCCTGCATGTTGCAGCGACCTCGGTATATTGCACTATGGCACTAGCCGTAACAGCGCGGGCTCAGCCATTCCTGATTTTAGGCACGGATTATACTCGATCGGGGTTTCCGGGGCGGCAAGACTCACGCCTGAACTTCCAGAGCCCGCGCTGTTACCAGCCTAGTCTGAGCTGTTTCTAGCTTGGAGCCGTTTTATGGGGAACTTTTGGGAAGGCTGCTGACAAAACAATAAAAGTGGCCGCAAAGTCCGATATTCTGTGGCTAGAACGTGCACGAAATGCAAGATCTCCATTGCCGAGGGCGATCAGCTGGACGTCGTGGCAGAAAAGTATCCCTGCTGCAACAAGTGCTGGGCAGAATGGAAGGAGTATCAAATCATGGTCATGAACGAGATGAGGCTGGACATGTCGATGCCTGATCACCGCAAGGTGCTCAAAAAGCACGAAAAGGTCTTCGTCGGTGTGCTGACTCCGGAGGGAGGTGTCGTTGACTATTCAAACGAGGACAACAGGAATCCCGAAGAGCAGCCTACATCCCAATAGCCTTTTTTGCGTTATCTGGAATCAGCTTCATCATCAGGCTCCTTTTTGCATCATCAAGGCCGCCCACTGCCTGGATGATTGTAGCGCCTATGATCCCCTGCTGTTCGGGGCTCAGGGACATGAAGATTTCCAGGATGCCGTCCAGGTTAAACCGGATGATCTTTTCTGGACGGCTTGAGATCTCCCGGACATATGCCCCAAAAAGCACAGCCCTCTGCCCCTCCTCAAATGTGGCAAGTACCTCCAGCCACGTCTTGCACAGTCTTGCAAAGTTTGGAAACGGGATGTCGGGTCCTGCCGCCAGGGCATTGCTGATGATCTCCTGCCTCTCCTCGGCAGTCATTGTAAAAAACTCCCCAAGTCTTTTTGTCAGGATGGGCCTTCTTAGGAAATCAGGCAAGCTGGCAAGGCTTACGATAATGTTTCCCGCATAGTTTGGCTCTGACATGATTCCCTGTTCGGCGCATTTGGTATTAAATGGTTCAAACAAGATCCCCATCCATTTTGGATCGCTTCTCCTGATCGCCTCTGGGGCCTTTCAGCTCCGGAACGCCATCCTGTGTGTCTCGGCGCCCCATTGCCCGACAAATAACGCGTCCTGCGCTAGCCAAACCCGATGAGCTCGTCGATTTTGCACCGGCACGGTTTGTGGACGGCTTGGCTTTGCCCTGGTACGGCACTGCTGGGCCGCGCACAGCCCATGGCTCCGATGATCACCAAAACATGTCGCTTTGCTGCATTTTCGGGGCACAGTCGGGAGCTCCTGCAGGGCATGCGGTAGCCCGGAATGCAGGCTCTTGCGACCGCAAAAACAATTCAGCTTAAATACGCTGTCCACATCCCATGCATTATGCCTTGTACCTTGGTGATCGGCGGGTTTTTCGGCGACGAGGGAAAGGGAAAGATCATCTCATACCTCGCACTGCATGACGACCCCTCGATTATAGTCCGGGGCGGGGCGGGCCCAAACGCCGGCCATACGATCAAGGATGGGGACAGGGTCTTCAAGGTCAGGATGCTGCCAAGCGGGTTCCTGAACAAAAGCGCAAAGGTCATGATCGGCCCCGGAGTAGTGGTAAACCCAGACGTCCTGCAGGGGGAGATAGACGGCTTTGGCGCCCGGGGGCGGGCGTTTGTAGACAGGCGCTGCGGGGTCATCGAGGAGTCCCACCTCGATCGCGACACCGGGGGACGGCTGAGGGAGAAGATCGGGAGTACCGGCTCGGGCACGGGGCCTGCAAATGCCGACCGCGCCATGCGTACCCTGCGCCTGGCAGAGGACTTTGACTCCCTTTCTGAGTACCTTGCAGATGTCCCCCAAGAGATCAACTGCGCGCTGGACGGCGGCGAGGGCGTGCTGGTCGAGGGGACACAGGGGACGTTCCTGTCCCTGTGGCACGGAACCTACCCCTTTGTGACCTCAAAGGACGTCACTGCCTCCGGAATATGCGCAGACGTGGGCCTAGGCCCGACACGCGTGGACGAGGTAATCGTGGTCTTCAAGGCGTACGTTACCCGGGTGGGCACGGGTCCGCTTGCAGGCGAGCTCTCCGCCGAGGATGCCGGCTCTAGGGGATGGTCCGAGTTTGGAACGGTTACGGGCAGGCCGAGGCGCGCCGCGGAGTTTGACTTTGATCTGGCCAGGCGCGCAGTCATGCTCAACGGCGCCACGCAGGTCGCAGTCACAAAGCTTGACGTCCTGTATCCGGACTGCGCGGGCAAGACCTCCTATGACGGGCTAGGCGGCCAGGCGCGCGCATTCATACAGGATATGGAGGACAGGCTCGGCGTGCCTGTGACGATCATCGGAACCGGCCCGGCAACCACCGATATAGTCGACAGACGTGCCTAGGAGTTTTTTTGCATTAAGGTTTAAGTTACCATTTATTTTCAGGTATGGCATGGACAGGCTCCCGCGCTATATCGAGGTCGCATCCACCCTAGAGTTCTCACGCCTTGTCTGCGCGCTAGAGCGCGCTCCCCGGGTCTCGTTTCTGCACGAGCACGAGGGACGCAAGGTGCTCTCCGTACAGATGGACATCCTAAAGGAAAAGCCCATAATCTATTATACCCCGGTTCACAGCGCAGGACATTATCTCTGCTATGGCTTCAAGTCCGGCCAGGAAGAGTCGCATGTGGTGGACTCTACGACCGATACCAGCAGGCTGTACTCGCCGATTGTAAAGATAAGATCCCTTCCCAGGACGCTAAGGCCGGGAAACGGGACAGATGACAAGTACCACCCAATAGTCCTGGAGGATCTCTCAAGCCTGGCAAAGCTAAGCTACGGCTTTGAGGAGGCGCCGTTTCCGCTGTTCTCGTTCCCCCACGGCGACAAGTGGCTCCTGGGGGTGTTCATGAACTTCAACGAGGAGGGATCGTCTTACTTTTGCCACGTCATACTGGACCGGGAGCCCGAAAAACCGTTTCTAAAGTTTGCCGCCTCCAACGGGGCCAGCCCCTCGTTTGTGGACAGCCCCAGCGAGCACGGCTATTCCTACATAAAGCTGGTAAGGCTCAGCGGCACCCACCCGCTTGTGGACTATGACCAGCTTCAAAACTAGGATCAGGCGGGCCTCAAAGGCCGGCGGCCCGATAATCCTGGCCGGCGACTATCCGCCGCATGCCGGGAACCTGGAGAAAAAGGCAGTCGGGGACATCAAGAAACTCCACGGACACATCTGCGGCATAAAGCTCAACTTTCACCTCCTCCTGCCCCTGGGGGCGGGGGAGATCAGGAGGATTACAAGGACCGCAAGAGACTGCGGCCTCCTTGCCATAGCCGACATGAAGCTAAACGACATCGGAAGCACCAACAGGGCGGCGGCCGAAAACCTGTGGAGCTTGGGCTTTGACGCGGTAATCGTCAACCCGATAATGGGCCCTGAAAGCCTCCGTGCCGTCATAACGCACGCCCACAGGCACCAAAAGGGCGTAATCGCGCTGTGCCACATGAGTGCGCCCGAGGCCAGGATTGCATACGACCTGCAGCTTCGCTCGGCCCCCTCGCGGCTGTACCGGCTGTTTCTCAGGTGGGCAGTCGAGCAGGGGGCCGACGGGATAGTCGCGGGTGCGACGTTTCCGGACATCATAAGATACTGCAGCAGGACGTCGGGGGGCAGGCTGGACATCTACTCGCCCGGGGTGGGGGCCCAGGGCGGGGATCCGCAGGCGACCGTCTCGGCCGGGACCGACTATCTCATTGTGGGCCGGACCATAATCGGTGCAAAAAGCCCCGTCTCTGAGGCAAGGAGGATTCAGGAGCTGGCCCTTGACAGGTGATTCCTTGCGCTTGTCAGGACGGAGCGCGCGTTGTCAAATGTGACCCTCCGCATCGCGCCCTCAAAGCCCATCCACGTATAGCCCGTGTGCTCGTCTGACAGCCTTATGCTTTGCGCGCCGGTCTCTGCCAGGAAAAACACGACCTGCTTGTGTACTGGGGTGCCCTCGTGCTGAAAGTCATACTCGATCGTCTGCTCAAAGCCCTCCATGAATGCCAGATCGTCGATTCCGGTCTCCTCCCTTGCCTCGCGGGCCGCAGTCTGGCGATCCGTCTCGCCCTCCTCCACCTTTCCCTTGACAAAGTCCCAGTGTCCGGATGGGTAGTTTAGCAGCAAAAAGACGGGCCCGTCCTCCCCACTCCTGTATATGATTGCGCCTGCAGACCTCTCCTCTAGCAACTATTTTCCCATCCTGCGCTTTCTTTTCTGGTATGTCCGAATCGCCCGCATCAGGTCTATCTTTCTGAACTCCGGCCAGAATATGTCCAGGAACACCAGCTCGCTGTACACGCTCTGCCACATCAAAAACCCGCTGAGCCTCTTCTCCCCCGAGGTGCGCAGGATCATGTCCGGCGATGACTGCGGCAGGTGGGACGTGTACAGGTTGGCCTCGATCTCATCCTTGTCGATATCGTTTACTCCCAGCTCCCCGTCCTTGATCTTGTTTCCAATCTTTTTGACTGCGTCGACCAGCTCGTTTTGTCCCCCGTATGCCAGTGCCACGTTCAGAAAGTGGCAGTTATAGTCCCTTGTCGCCTCGTCGAGCTTTTTGAGAATGTCCTTGATTGAGTCCGGCAGCAGGTCGATCCTACCTATGCCCTTGACCCTCATCTTGTTCCGGTGAATCCTTGGATCATCATACAGCTTTCTCAGCCGTCTTTCTATGAGCTCAAAAAGATAGTCCAGCTCGTCATCCTGCCTCTCGAGGTTTTCTGCCGATAGTGCGTACAGCGTGATTATCTTGATGTCAAACTCCTCGCACCAGTCAAGCAGGTTCTCCACGGCATCTGCGCCCCTCCAGTGCCCGTCCCTTGTCATGCTGAGGTGCTTCTTTGCCCACCTCCTGTTGCCGTCAAGGATCAGCGCCAGGTGGTTTGGAATGTCCCCCTGCCTTACGTCCCTCTCAAGCTTCTTTGAGTATATCCTGTACATCCCTGAGACGCTGAGCGCAATGTCCTTGAGCTTGCCCATTCCTAGTCAGGCTAGCGCGGGCTGGCCAAATATTGTTATCGGTGCGCTCATTCGGGGTCTGACTCCTCCTCGGGCAGGCCTCCGTGCCTTTTCCTGTACCTCCTGAACAGGAGCGTCGCCGAGATCAGGGTCACCGCAAGGCCGCCCAGCAGCGGGGGGACCAGGGTCAGCGAGTTTGCGCCGCTTATCAGGATGTCGGTAAACTGTGCGACCGTCGGGTACAGCGAGACCAGCACGATCAGCCGCAGGCTGTCTGAGATCTGCCTTGGCACCCCTGCAAGCCAGTTGCTGAGCAGCATTCCTGCAAATATCGCGCCTATTCCCACCCACAGGATGGGCATGGCCCCCGCCATGAACTGGCCGAGCACCACCTCGTCGGAAATCTGGCCGAGAAGATCGGTTCCCGTGTCGATTCCCTCTATGTCTATGACGGAGATTCCCGCGGGCACCGACGACAGTATCAGTATGATTCCGGTAATCAGCGTGAACATCCGGATAAAGCCAGACGGGGTGGGCTTTGTCCAGCTTGACCAGACCTTGTCTATGTCAAATGCCCTGATCAAAAACGCGCCGCCGAGGATGCTGACCAGCACGGCAAAGATTTCCGCCGTGTATCCGAACACCGTTGCGATGCCGCCAATCAGCAGCAGGATGCCCGGAACCCCCAGAAAGAACTTTGAGTACCTTGGATCATAGGCCACCATTTTCAGGTACTTTCCAAACACCGCGTAGGAGTACTCTACGCTCCTGCTGACCTTCATCACCACCCGCTGCACCGAGACGATGGGCAGCACGGTCTGGATGACCGGAATCACGCTCTCGTCGTCCTCCCCGTCTGAGACGATCACCGCCCCGTTGGCCGGGAACTGCTCCAGCACGCCCTTGATCTCGACGATGATTTTTTCATCCGCCTGGATCCCGCGCTGGGCCACCCCTGTGACGGTGATGACCTCTGCCTGGTATCCCTTGCTGATCAGGTCCTCATACGTCTTGATTGCAGAAAATATCGAGTTAGAGTCTGCGTCCTCCGGATCCTCCAGTGCCAGCCTTTGCGCGGCCTCTATACACGCGTCCCGTCCTATGACCGGGGTCTTAATCCCGGTCTTTTCACCGACATCGTCGTCCCTGTCCACGCAGATCACCAGCAGCCTGTTGGCAGTCGATGCGCTGACATCCTTTTCCACCCCGCCTGACTTTTGAGACATTTATGACAGTTCGCAGAGTTGCCTTTTAACGATTTCCAACCAATGAAAATAGCAGAGTTAGGTCTCAGGCGCGGCTATGGGATGCCCTCGACTGAGGCCCGGATCAGCGAGTCCATCTCGTCTTTGAGCGACTCGATCCTTGAAATCGAGTCGTCCAGCCCCTGCCTGCCCCCGTCCTCGATGGCGCCGGCCACCACGATTGTCTCGCGGATGATGGAGTTTTGGGTCCTCAGGGCGTCTATATAGCTGATGTAGCTCTGGTGCCACTCCTCTGATGCCCGGCTTTCGACCAGCTGGATGATCTGGGCGCTGACCTGATCCGATGCCGTCTCTGCCATCTGCACGTACTGCCCCGCCGTCATCTCCCCGCTTTGCAGCCTTGCAAACGAGTCGTCTACCTCCTCTGAGAGCACCTGGTGAATGTTCTGGACCCCTTCCAGGTGGCCGCCAAAGTCCGATACCGTGACCGTCTGCGTGGCGCCCTGCGGGAGCATCCAGACTGCAAAGCTGGCAGCCGTAATTGCACCCAGGATCACCGCGGTTGCGGCAACGCCTTTTTTTGATGCCATGTGTCTCCTCCGGCCGCTGCCCGCTTATATCTTGTCTAATCCTGTGATATGCGCCGTTTTTTTGCAAATATGCGGTGAAAACGCGGCATACTGCCATATCTTCCAAGATTTCATGGAAAAAACCGCGATTTTTCGTGCAATTTCCTGCATGCAGTCACGGCCGGGCCGGAATAAAATTTACACACATCTAGGCGTGAGGTTAAATAATTTTTACAGCCTCTTGCTAAATACAAGCGTGACTGTGTGTTTTTAGAATGGTTGAAGCATACTGCGTCAAATGCAGAGCAAAGAGGGAAGTCAAAAACCCCAAGGAAACTAAATTAAAAAATGGACGTCCGGCCGTAAAGGGCACATGTCCAGAATGTGGAACTAACGTTTTCCGAATTGGACAAGTGTAGGTAAACGCGGCCACAATGTTTCTTTTTTAAAATAAACCCATATAGGGTACCCTGTGATACTGCCATATATTGACAAAGGCAGAATACGAGAACTTGCTAAAGCGCATACAGGGCAGCCTGTCTGACAGATCCGAGGGCACCAGCGCCCGCTTCGAGCTGCCCGTCGTCGACGTCATGTGGGAGGGCCAAAAAACATTCCTCCGCAACTTTGCCGAGTTCCCAAAGGTCCTGCGCCGGGATCCCGACAAGGTCCTCCAGTACCTGTCCAAGGAATTCGCCGTGCCCGCCGAAAGGCTGGGCGAGAAGGCCATGTTTATCGGAAAGCGTGATCCGGACGACTTTACCCGGCTGTTTCAAATCTATGTCAAGGACTATGTCGAGTGTCCGACATGCAAGAGTCCGGACACCAAGGTTGTCAAGGAGAACAGGATCTCCTTTTTGATTTGCGAGGCCTGCGGCGCCAAGTCGACCATGAAGGGAAAGTATGCCTGATGTCATTTTCAGTACGGGTCTCCAACTATCAGCAGAACCCGATGCTCAACATATGCGACAGCGAGCTTGTGGGAAGGACCGTTTCTGAGGGAAGGAGAAACCTGAACATCAGCCAGGGATACTACGGCCAGAAGACCGTTGGGCAGCAGGAGGCCGAGGCACTGCTCAAAGCCTCTGCAATCATAAACATGGCCGGGGAAAAAACGGTCGCGCTCTCCATCGCGCTCGGGATTGGGGCAGAGGCCGGCGTAAAGCATGTCGGCGGGATCCCGTTTCTGATTGTCTTCAAGATGTAGCTGGATCGCCATGTACGATGAACTAGACAAGAAACTAGAGTCGAAGATTCTCGGCAAGCTGTCCTCCAAATCCCAGAGGATGGGCCTGTATGACGGGTTCAAGGGAGACAAGGTAGTCAACGAGGTGCTGGACAGGCCGGCCGTCATGACCCTGTTTGGCATGATCAGATCACATACGATAGCATACGTCAACGGCGCGGTAAAGGCCGGAAAGGAGTCCGTCGTGTTCTGGGGGGTCGACGGGGGCGGCCGCGACGTTGCGCTAAAGATCTATCTCGTATCCACGTCCAACTTCAAAAACCGGATGCCGTATCTCCAGGGGGACCCGAGGTTTTCCAGAGTCAGGCGGGGCACAAGAAACCTTGTCTACCTGTGGGCAAAAAAGGAGTTCCGCAACCTCACCCGGTGCCTTGATAGAGGCGTGCCCGTACCCGCGCCCGTCGGGGTCGCCAACAACGTCCTGGCCATGGAGTTTGTCGGCCGGGACGGCGTGCCTGCAGGCACCCTGCTAGAGTCAGACGTGGATGAGGACGACTATGAGCAGGCCATACGGATCCTGGGCAGGCTGTACAGGGACGCGCAGCTCGTGCACGGGGACTTTTCTGAGTACAACATATTCAAAACCGGCTCCGGCCTGGTGCTCTTTGATCTCGGCTCTGCCGTGGATCTCCGGCATCCCAGATCCGGGGAGTTCCTTCAAAGAGATATTAACAACATCACCAGGTTCTTTGTTAGGCGGGGCCTCACCGTGGAGAACCCCGCAGACGTTTACAAGTCGGTGGTATCATGAGCTTTGAAAAACTAGTCAGAATCCCAGCAGAGAGGGTGGGCGTCTTGATCGGCAAGTCCGGCACCGTAAAGTCCGGCATCGAGTCTGCCTGCTCCGTCGAGCTTGACATTGACGGCCAGACCGGCGAGGTCCTCGTCAGGGCAGCCGGCGACATTGAAAAAATCCAGCCGTTCAAGGCCATGGAGATAGTCACGGCCATAGGCAGGGGGTTCTCCCCGGACAACGCGATGCTGCTCCTGGGGGACCAGAACGCCCTGCACGTCCTGGATCTTCGCGAATTTGGCGGAAAGTCCAAAAACCAGATTGAAAGGATAAAAGGGAGACTGATAGGAGAAGGGGGTAAGGCAAGAAAAAACATGGAAAATCTCAGCGGGACAAAAATCTCAGTCTATGGCAGAACCGTCTCGGTAATCGGCAGTGCAAAAAACCTCAAGCTTGCAGTGGATGCGGTCTCCTCGATCTCCGGGGGAAGCATGCATGGATCGGTCTACAGCAAGATGGAGTCTGCGCGACGCCGTGAGAAGGCAGAGCGGATGCAGCTGTGGGAAGATCAAAATGTCTTCTAGGGAAAGCTTCAACCAGATCTCGCCAAGCGAGTTCTTCTACCGGAACCGGGATCTGGCCGGCTTTAGCACGCCCACCCGCTCCCTGTACACCGCCGTACGCGAGTTCGTCGAGAACGCCCTTGATGCATGTGATCACCACGGGATCTTTCCCGACGTCCGCCTCTCAATAGGGGCGGTGGATCCCGACAAGCCCGACCCGAGGCACTACATCCTGACTGTCAGGGACAACGGGCCCGGAATGCCCCCAAAAAACGTCCCGCTTGCGTTTGGCACCGTTTTGTACGGCTCAAAGTTCGGACTAAAGCAGGCAAGGGGGATGTTCGGCCTCGGCGCCACCATGGCCATACTCTACGGGCAGATTACCACAAACAAGCCGGTACGCGTCGTCAGCTGTGCAGACGGCAAGCAGGCCGACGAGTTTGAAATCCTCCTGGACATCCAGAAAAACAAGCCGGTAATCCAAAAGCACGTGACAAGGGAGGCAAAAAAGCGGGGCCTGTCCGTCAGCATATGCCTGGAGGGGGACTATTCCAAGGCAGGCACCAAGATACGCGACTATGTGTACCAGACGTCCCTGATCACCCCGTATGCGACGATATCCTTTGATGATCCCAAGGGCCAAAAATTCAGGTACTCCAGGATGGTAAAGACAATGCCCCCGGCCCCGACGGTGATCCGCCCCCACCCACACGGCGTCGATGTGGAGACCATCAGGCGCATGATAGTCGAGTCAAACTTTGAGATCCCCGCCGTAGACAACAGGATGATTCAAAAGGTGAAAAAGGAGCTGGGCCTGCCGGCAAAGGGTCCCGGGCCTGAGAAAACGGACCGCGAGGGGGGCGCCGGCCTTTCCAGAGCAATGGGGCGCGCCTCCAAGAAATGGAAGGGCCTCTCAAGGCCGGTAAGGATAGTCGTCGCCCTGATGGCGTTTCTCAGGATGGACCTTGATCAGCTCGGCAAGATCCGGATAGACGATCTTGACGCCGCAGGAGGCCGGCTGGTATACTGGGACTATGGCGAGTCCCGGTCCGTCACCGTGGGGCTGGACAGGGAAAGCCAGTACTACCGCCAGCTGGCCAATACCGTACAGGGCGAGACGCTCTCGTCGTTTCTTGTCAAGCGGTTCCAGAGGGTGGGCCCGACGACGGCCGCCAAATTCGCCGAGTTTGCGGGGTTCAAGCCAGAAAAGCGCATGGGCTCCATGGACAACGAGGAGCTGGTGCGCCTGAGCGACTCGCTTCAAAGGTACGAGGACTTTATGTCCCCCGACCCAAGCTGCCTGGCGCCGCTGGGAGAGTCCCCACTCGAGAAGGGCATGCAAAAGTTCTTCAACCCCGACTTTCTGGCAGTAGTCCAGAGGCCAGCATCCGCATACTCTGGCTTTCCGTTCATAGTGGAGATGGCAATAGCGTACGGGGGGGACATCGAGACCAGGGGAATCAAGGCATACCGCTTTGCAAACAGGATTCCGCTGCTGTACGACGAGGGAAGCGACGTCGTGCTCAAGGTTGTCAACGACACTGACTGGTCCAGGTACAAGGTCAAGGGCGATCCGCCGCTGGTGATCGCAAGCCACATCTGCTCGACCAGGATTCCGTACAAGACTGCCGGAAAGGAAAACGTCGCCGACAGGCGGGAGATCGAAAGGGAGCTGAAGCTCTGCCTGCAGTACCTGTCCCGGAAGCTGTCTGCATACATGTCCAAAAAGGGCCAGGCAGAGGCGGCCAAGAAGAGGGCCAACCTGTACTCAAAGTACATGCCGCTGATCGCGCAGTTCTGTACCGAGCTTGCCGGCAAGACCCGGGAGCCTGACTTTCAGCAAATCATAAAGGAGGAGACGCCGATTGAAGAAAGCCAGGGCTAAAAAGTCGGCGGTCTCTGCAAAGGAAAAGCAGAAGTCGCTGCTGGAGCTGCTCAAAAAACACGGGGCCTCCGTCTACGGGGACATCGACGGGGGGCAGTTCCCAAAGTTCTCGATCCCGAGCAGATCCGTCAGCAACATCGTATACGACGAAAAAATCCGGCAGTACGTCCTGGGAGGCAACGCCTCGCTGCGCAGCTCCCGGAACACCTCGCAGCTGCGCTCGTTTACGCAGCTTGTCTGGCTGGCCTTTTTTGCCAACAGGCTCACAAAGGAGAAAAAGTCCTCCACGCTGAGGGACGTGTACTATTCGTCGCAGGCCTTTGCCGTGGAGTTCGACGATCAGGCAGAGTCTGACAACATCATCGTAGACCTGGAGGCAGTGCTCTCCAGGCCCCGCGAGGACTTTCAGATATTTCCAGAGGAGAGAAGCTCGATATTTGGCGACCTGAACGTAGAGTATACGATACCCGGATACGAGGGAAAGACGATGAACCTCTCCAACCACCCCGACGGCTATGCGATAGGCCCCAGCCTAACCACCGCCGAGCTGCGCGATACCAGCGCCGAGATAGTTATTGCAATCGAGAAGGGCGGCCTGTTTACGAGGTTCGTAGAGGAGCAGGTCGACAAGAAATTCAAGTCCATCATCATCAACACCGGGGGCCAGGCGCCCCGCTCCACAAGAACCCTGCTCAAGAGGCTGCATGACGAGATGGGGCTTCCCGTGATAATTCTTACCGACGGCGACGTGTACGGGGAGCACATTGCAATGGTCATAAAGTCAGGCTCGGCCAATGCCGCGCACCTGAGGGAGCTGACCGTTCCTGACGCCAAGTGGGTGGGGGTCTGGGCCACGGACATTGAAAGGTTCAAGCTTCCCACGATACCGATGACCGAGTCCGACATCAAGCGGTGCTATGACCTCAAAAAGGATCCCAGGTACAAAAAGGGCCTGTGGAAAAAGGAGCTGGAGGCCTTTATCAGAATCAAGCGAAAGGCGGAGCTGGAGGCCTTTTCAAAGTACGGCCTTACAAACATCACCGACAAGTATCTCCCTCACAAGCTGGAGGTAGCCAAGACGCTATAGCCTCTTTATCCTGAGGGTCAGGACGCCGTTTCTGTACTTGAAGTCAAATATCTGCATGTCATTGGAGCCCTCGATTGGAACCTCCTTTGAGAACCCCCCGCTTCCCCTGATGTACAGCGTGCCGTCGACCAGCCTGACCATGATCTTGTCCTCGGGTCCCGGAACCTCGGCCACGAAGACAAACTCCCCCTCGCCCTTGATCAGATCATATACCCAGTTCTTGCTTTCCTGCTCCCGCATGGAGTATTTTGGCTTTTGATCCCCTGTCATCTTGATCAGGACCCTTGCCCAGTAGAACATCGTCACCGCAGCCCCCCCTATCAGGACAAAGCTGACAAACCCCTCCCCGGAGCGCTGCGTCATTATGTACACGATGCCCAGGAACAGGATTAACAGGATGGGTATGATAAAGTTCAGCGACTGCTGGCTGGAGTATGCTCCCTTGTAGCTTGACAACTACCCTGAATTGAGCCTTGGCCAAATATAAAGCATATTTGGCCTTCAGCAGCTGAAAATGTACTGCCGTTCCTTGTGGCCGCCGTTTTATGAATCTGTGGGTAATAGGTTAGCCCCTGCCTAGAGTTAAAGTCACACCCACCGTCTTTTCAGG